>JAWXUP010000141.1:0-3546 GCA_044426345.1 Clostridia bacterium
TAATGAATATACTAGCAACAGAATTTAATAAAAAATTATCACCCACAGCAACAACAGTGCCATCTGACTTTAAGCCTACTGTGCAGCTGTATCCTGCCGAAATTGCCACAATCTCACTCCAGCCCGCCACATTACATCGACCCCTTTCATTAGTACCCACGGCAACAATGGTACCATCTGCCTTTAAGCCTACTGTGTGAAAAGAGCCTGCCGAAATTGCCATAATGTTTTTCCAACTCGATACATTAAACTGTCCATGGTTATATTTTTTATCACCAGTACATTTCGTAACCACAACGCTGCCATCTGTACGAAGACCCACTGTATGATTAGGGCCTACTGAAATCGCCACAATATTGCGCCAATGCTTTATATCACATGCCCCAACACCGCTTGTACCAACAACAACAACAGTGCCATCTGCCTTTAAGCCTACTGTGTGAAACCATCCTGCCGAAATCGCCACAATCTCACTCCATTTCTCTACATTAAATTGATCATAATAATTTTTAAAATTTTTAGTAGGTTTTGTACCAATAGCAGTACCATCTGCCTTCAAAGCAACTGTGTACCATTTTCCACACGAAATTGAGAAGTTATGCATAGGATTTGTAATATTACGAGTTTTTTCTCTAATATCTGTCATCATTGACATAGCGCAAACCTCTTGCTCTTTAATCGCTTTTTCTATGTCATTTTGTATGTTATTAATATCTATTGAAATTTGATCTTTTATTTTCTTGTTTTTTCCGAACAAAGCAATTCCCAATTTATTGTGATCAATCTTTTTTTGCATTAACTCGCTTTGTAACTTATCTATTGTTTCCTTGATTTGTTGCTTAGGTGGAGCATATTGAACTTGTATCGCCTTTCTTGCCTCTGCTATTGATATTAAAGATTGTAGTTTTTCTATAGTTTGTTTGATTATTTTTATTTCTTTATCTATTATAGATAGATTTGCTTGAGTACAATCAACAAGTTTTTTCGCCGAATCTTTATATGGTATAATTTGGCTAAACATTGAACCCGCTTTTTGATAGTCTTTCGAATTAACCATCTGCAGAGCTGTTTGATAAATATTTTCTTTGATACCTTCTTCACACTGTTCGATTTTGATTTTAGCGTCCTTATAGTTCGCAATACTTTTGTACATTTCAAAAGCCTCGTTGTACTTGCCCTCGTTTTGTAAAGCAATCCCTTTACTATAAATACTAGCCTTGCGATTTTCTTCCAGACGATTGGCAATGATTTTATCGTAACCTTCTAGCTTAGCTTTCAGTGCACTATCTCCAAAGCGGATAGCCTTTTGGCAGTCTTTGTCATGAAGGAATCTGGTATCTTGATTAGGAATTCCTGCAAGTGTTCTACACTTTAATTTTGCACACACGATATACGCATAAGCCATGGCACATTCAGCATCTATGTCTAAAGCCTTGTTACAATAGTTAAAAGCAGACTGCCACTCACTGTCTTCCAAAAACAGTTTTACACGATTTAGAAGGGGATTCACATTGGCAGAAATGCCACTTTCTACTACTTTAATTACAGGAGTTTCTTCTTTCACCAACACTTTTCTGATTCCACGAATTAAATCTTGAATAAAACCGATTTTGCTCATATCTTGGCTTTGCAACATAGAAAGCTCGTCTGGGATATCATATGCATCCATATCACGATAGCATGGTATAAGCAGTTTTTTGCTATCCTTTTTCATAAGATTTAAGTATCTAGACCATTCATTTTTAACCCAAATGGCATTCATATAATTTTTGTCAGTTCCCAAAACTAGCATAACTTTCGAAGAATTAAGAGCAGCAAAAATATATGGTTCATACGCTTGCCCAAGTTGTTTTTCAAGGGTAATTCTAGAGAAAAATACTTTGTATCCTTCATTTAAAAGCTGATAGTAAATATCTTGAGCTATTACGCTATCACTTGTTCTTTGCCCAAAATCATCAGTTTCTTTATAACAAATAAAAACGTCATATGCTTGCTCTTTTTGAGAAATTGCAATGATTTCTTTTTGTATTTTAGCTATGTAATTCACTTCGGTTTCGTATAAATTGCGTGTATATATATCAACTGTATGTTTTATAGCCTCAAGATAATCTATATCTTGTAAAATATCGTCATAGCTTGCTCTGTGGCAAGTTGGAACTCTTTGGTTTGACGTCGGGTCAACAACATACTCAATACCATAACGACACAATACAGCACACCAATGCGCCTCAGCCTGTGTGTTGTCCATATTTATTATGCGTTCATACACCTTTAAAGCTCCGTCAAAGTCATTTTGACGTCTTAGGTGATTTGCTCTGTTATATAGATTTGCCAACTGATCACTGTCAATTTTAGGCAAAGTAGACGTAGTACCACAAGATTCGCAAGTACCATACGTCATTTGCTCGTTTACAACTATGTCGTCACCACACATTTTACATTTTAATATCATATTTACAACCCATCCTTTATTTATTTTCTTCTTTTTGTATCTCGATTCTATCGACAGCAAAAGCCAAGCATAATTTTATTATATCGTTCTTGGTTTTGCCAGTATCTTTTGCAATTTTAGTAATTTCCCAAACTAAACTTTGAGGAATTCTTGCTGAAATTACTTCTGTTTCGCCTCGATATTTTTCAATCTCGATTTTTAAAATTTCATCATTCATGTTACACCTCGTTAAAAGTTTATACATATATTTTAGCACTGTATACATTTGTATGTCAATGCTTTTTTGACAAAGTGTAAGTTATTTTGCAAGTTATGGGTATTTTGTGTAGAGTAAAATTCTAAGCCATCGTGAAACACGATGCCTTAAAAAATATAGCCCTAAATAAATCGGAGAAAACCTAAGGTGAATAACATTTCGTTATTCACTTATAAAAAGTTTTATTTGTCGTTTCTTTGTTTACACCGACGCAAAAACCATTACCCCAAATTTAAGGGTAATGGTTAACTTTTGTTTAAAACATCAGAACATCACTTAACAAACTCCATAACTTCTCCCATAGTATTCGCAGCGCTGATTTGAGCCTCAGTCGTCACGTGGGTATAAGTATCGAGCGTAAATCCAGCCGAGAAGTGACCGAGCATACCAGACACGGTCTTGATATCTACGCCATTTTGCAAGGCAATAGTTGCGAAGGTGTGCCGTAAATCGTGAAATCTCATCGGTTCAAGACCTGCTCTTTCTAGCACACGATGTAGCATATTAAGCACGCTATCCGGTGAAATTGGCCCTCCGTTTTCGCTCGAAAATACGTATTCACTATTAGAATTTTTCTGCTTTTTGCGTAATATTTTAACTGCATCTGCTCCTATCGGAACGTTTCGATAGGAGTTTTTTGTTTTTAAAGGCGCTTCGACAATTTTTCCGTCAACTCGTAAAATCTGACGTCTTATGCGTAAAATTTTGTCTTTGAAATCTATGTCTGACCATTTTAGTCCGAGTAATTCACCTCGTCTTAGTCCGGTTACAATTTCGACGTAATACATTTCAAATACACCAGATTTTTTATCGTATGGTGGTGTTCAAAGATATGTCG
>JAWXUP010000040.1:0-22592 GCA_044426345.1 Clostridia bacterium
TGGAACAGACGATACTGGAACAGACGATACTGGAACAGATGATACTGGAACAGACGATACTGGAACAGACGATACTGGAACAGATGATAAATCACCAAATAACGATATTTCAGACCCAGAGGTAACGGTTGACGACGAAGACGACGACGAAGACGACGAAACAGTTGATGACGAAGTAGTAGACGAAACCGATGATACCGAAGACCCTAGCGTAGAATAATTAAAATTGAGACGGAAAGCTTCGGTTTTCAAAAGCCGAGGCTACCGTCAAATAAAAGATAGTATTAAAATAAAATTATATATCAAACAGCGATAAGAAAAGGAGACAAAATGGATACTTTATATGTAGCGGTGCTAGAAGCAATCGGTTGGATGCTTGGGCTAGCATTTTTAGGACTTGGAATCGGACTTGGTTTAATGGGATCGAAAATCGCAGAAGCGGTTGGTAGAAATCCTGAAACGAAAAACGATGTAGTGCATTCTGTAGTAGTTGTTGCACTAGTATTATCATTATTACTATTATTATTGTTTGGATTTGTATTTATATTGTTATATTTTAATCCTATCTTAAACTTGTAATTTAAACAAGAGGTAACGATTTGTCGCTTAGTGTGACAACTTATTGAAGAGAGGGAAGTTATTATGCTATATATAGGCGCAGCTATTGTAGTTGGTTTGCTTGTAGGATTAGTAGCACTTGCTATTTTATGGCTGGCACGTTCGGTGGGAGCAAGTATTCAGTCTAAGACAATAAATTTAATGTCTGAATATGATGAACTACTCGAGCAAAAAAGCAGAGAACTTATAAAAGAGCAAGCAAGGGAACAAACCAACGATGAAATACCAGTCCAAATTATTGAAAAAAGCGATGTAAACGGAATAGAAACTACAAGCATTGTAAATGTAGCTCAACGTATTAGTAATACAGCTTACCGTGATGCATCTGTTGGACAAATTTACCACAAAATTCGTCAAGGTTTTGTGTGTAATACAGAAGAAATCTTCGGAAAATTAGACGTAAACGATGAGCCATTTGAAGAAGGTATTGCAACACGTTTGTTAAAAGTATTAAGTTTTGACCAAGTGTACGAACTTTGCACTTTAGCAGGACATACGCAATATGAAGTTTTAATGGAAGTTATGCCAGAAGAATTTTTCATAATTTTAGAAGGATTTTCGAAAGAAAATGATAAATTCGACAGCTTAGAGTTTTATAACTATTTAAAAGATATGGCGGATTTAGAACCGAAAGAAACTATAGTGCGCGTAGCACCTGGAGCAGATATTTCTAAGTTTCCAAAAGGAGCTACGGTTATAGTGGATAATGATATTTGCGAAGGAATACAAGTAGAAAAAAGAAACACACTTTATGATTTTTGCATCAAAACGAGGGAGATTGGTTAAATGAGTAACACAATCAGCACAATAGACTCAGTCTTAAACGAAAAAATTTCAGCGATTAAAAGCGGAACAAATGCCTATACAACAGGTAGAGTTCGTTTAGTTCGTGAATATATAGTAGAAGCGACAGGTTTAGAAGATGTAGCATATTTCGAGAAAGTAACTATCGGTGAAGGTAGTGAGGGATATGTTGATGCTATCAGACAAGACTGCGTTTTAATTGCTTTAACACGAATTAAAGGCAAGCTTAGAGTAGGCGATAAAGTTGTAACTTCTGGTCAAGAATTTACAGCACACTATTCTAGTCAATCAACAGGACATATTGTTAATATGTTTGGCGAAGACTGTTTAGCTGGCAAAACAATGGAAAACCTAATAAACGTTCGCGTTGAAACAGAGGCTATTCCAATTATGGATAGGATTTCTGTAACACGTCCTTTGCTTACAGGCGTTACAGGTATTGACCTTTTATATCCTATCGGACGTGGCCAACGTCAACTTATTATCGGAGATAAAAAAACAGGTAAAACACAAATTGCACTAGATACAATTTACAATCAAAAAGACCAAAAAATATTATGTATATATGTTGCTATTGGTAAAACAAAAAAAGAAGTAAAAGATATTTATAATCAACTTCTTCGTCGTGGCGCTATGGAATATACAATTATTCTTGCAGCGTTTAATGATGACCCAGCACCAGTGCTTAGAAACACACCATATGCAGCGCTTGCAATGGCAAGAACACATCTTGATAATAGCGAAGACGTGCTAGTTGTAATAGATGACTTAAAACGTCACGCAGATGTTTGTCGTGAAATCGCATTACTTATGGGTAAAACTCCTGGTCGTGATGCATATCCACCAGATATTTTCTATGCTCACTCTCGTGTGCTTGAAATGGGTTGTCAACATATGAACGGTGGCTCGATAACAATTTTACCTATATGTGAAACAAGAGGCGGAGATATTACAGACTATATCTCTACAAATATTATCTCAATTACAGACGGACAAATTGTTCTTTCTGCAAAAAGCTTTGAAAAAGGTCAAAAACCAGCTATTAACTATGGTTTATCAGTTTCAAGACTTGGTGGTGCGGTTCAAACAAATGATATGAAACGTGCAGGCCCTCCAATTCGTCGTGAACTATTAGCATACTTAGAACAACGCGAAATTTTTGAACTTGCAAATATAGATGAAATGGGCGATGCTATGAAACGCTCTATGATTCGTGGTGCTAAAATTTTAGATATGCTAAAACAACATAAATATGCTGTACGTAAATCTGAAATGATGCTTGAAATGGTTAAAGGACTCGATGGAGGCGAATAAATTATGAATGTAAAAGCGGTTGTAAAGGTAATGAACTTTCATGCTCTTTTGCGCGTTGATGCCTCTAGAAAACTTTCAGAAATGTATAGCACTATGCAAGATGAACTTGAAGCTATGATGAGCATTATTTTAAATAATGACAATCTGAAACTCGACAAATTATTAAAACTTCCAGACCCAAAACTTCCAGTTCTACGTATTTATGTAGGTTCGGATTTAGGATTTTGTGGTGGTGTTAATACATCGGTTGGAGCAGAGCTTGCTAGGGATAATAATTCTGAAAAAATCGTACTTGGTAAAAAAGTACGTAAATCAAGAGAGGTTTCTTTATATTTAACTCAAGATGAATTTGAAAATGATACATCAAAAGTTGAAGAATATTTATACCGTGCCGTAAAAGAGCGTCCTTGGTCGGCTATTGAACTTGTGTATAATCATTTTTACAATTTGAGTTCGATAAAACCAATTGTAAAACGTATTTATCCTGTAGATACAAAAGATATTAATAATGCAGATAATACAAGTAATGCTTATGTACGTGAACAAGTAGATTTTTATATCGAAGGTGATGCACCAGCTTTGCTTGAAGATATGATAATTGCGTTTTTGGATTATGAATTTAAAATAGCTATGGCGAGTGCGAAAGCATCGGAAAATATTATGCGACAAAATGCAACTTCAGAGTCGCTTAAAAAATTGGACGAAATGGAAGAAGAGCAAATTCGCGTAGATCGTAAAATCAAAAACCAAAAAGGCTTCCAAAAAACGATAGATAGCTTTGTAAAGCAAAAATGCTTACAAGATAATTAACAGTATATATAAAACTTTCTGCAAAATGCAGAGAATTGGGGTGTGCAATGGAAACAAATTTAGCACAGGGCGCAAGCTCTCGACTTGGTAGAATTATTTCTGTTTCTAATCTAAAAGTTGATATTTTTCTTGAACATACAGACTTAGGAATTAGAGATATGGTATACACAGACACAGATTTTGGTCGTGTATTATTCGAAATTGCCGAAATTAATGGATATGTAGCATCTGCTATATGTTTTGGTTTGACAAACGGACTAAAACGTGGTATGGATATTTATAAATCAGAAGAAGGAATAAGTATTGCATATGATGATAGCATTTTAGGACACGTATTTAATTCGTATGGTCAAACTATAGATAATACAGACGTTGGAAATGTTCCTACTAGAAATATTTATGACAAATCACTTGGTATGAATGAAATCATCATCGACGGTGATATCTTATGGACTGGTATCAAAGTACTAGACTTTTTTGCACCTATGAGAAAAGGTTTCAAAATGGGTCTACTTGGTGGTGCTGGTGTTGGTAAAACAGTTCTTATCAAAGAACTTATACATAACGTATATCAAGGTTTACAATCAAACTCAGTTTTCGTAGGTGTTGGTGAACGTAGCCGTGAAGGGCGTGACCTTTACGACGAAATGAAAGAGGCAGACTTACTTGACAAAATCGCAATGGCGTTTGGTCAAATGGGTGATAATGCAATGAGCCGAAGTCGTGCGATGTATTCTGGATTAACGCTTGCAGAATTTTTACGTGATGAACGTAAACAAGACGTACTTTTATTTATAGATAATATCTATCGTATGGTACAAGCGAATGCAGAAATTTCGAGTGAACTTGCTCATATGCCAATTGATAATGGTTATTCACCTGCACTTTTAACAGAAATCAGTGAAGTTGAAGAACGTATCAACTCGACAGAAGATGGCTCTATCACTTCGTTCCAAGCGATATTTATACCAGCCGATGACTTAACAGATACAGCAGTGCATTCTATTTCACAACACTTAGATGGTCAAGTTGTACTAGACCGTAAAGTAGCTGAAAAAGGGTTATACCCAGCTATCAACGTGTTTGCTACAAACTCTAAAATCATCGACCCAGAAATAGTAGGTCAACGTCATTTTAATTTGGTTGAATCAGCACTTCGTTGTTTATCTCGTTATGAAGAACTTGAACAAATCGTTGCGGTTTTAGGTATAGATGAATTATCACAAGATGACAGAAATACTTTCTTCCGTGCTAGAATGTTACGTAACTATTTCTCACAACCAATGTATGTTGCAGAACAATATACAGGTATTAAAGGCGAATTTGTTGAAATCAACGATGTTTTAGATGATGTTTCAGCAATTTTAGCTGGTGAATGCGATGATGAAGATGAATCAACATTTGCATATATCGGTGCTTATTTGAAACATCTACGTAGATAAGGAGCAACTATATGAGGAAAAAGAAAGAACAAACCACAAGCTCATATGTTAATATGGACAATGTTCCTAAAATTCGTGCGCGTATCATTGATGGCAGTGGTGGTTTAAGCTTTTTGCCAGAAGTGTCTGCTATTCGTACGCGTGATGTTGATTGTAACCTGCTTATAATGGAAGATTTTATGCCAATTTTAGGTGGTATAGAAGGTTCTGTCATATTCTTAACACCAAAAGGTGAGGTTCGATATGATGGTATAAAAGGTTTTTATAAGCACCAACAAAACGAATTTACGCTTATAATTCAAGAAAGATTAAAAAAAGCTGATGACAAAACATTAAATGGCACAGAGGAGGTATAGTAATAATGGGAGCAAAGGAGTTTTTACTTCGCTTGATGATTACTTTAGAACCTATGGTAATCTGCATAATTGCAGTAGTTGCTGTAACTTGCGTTTTTCTGCCTATTTTAATAATAAAAAGTCGAGGATTATGGGTAAATAGCAAAAATTTTCGCTTTTTGTCGCTTTTTTATCATTTAAGATTTTATGATGCTATAAGACTTGGGAGTGCTTTTGTAAAACTTATTTTGATGATGGTTTTCATCATACAATTTAAAGCATTAGAAGAAATTCATTATATATGCTTTATATTTGTATCGATTTTATATGCATTTGATGTTAAGGCATTATTTAGAACTATTGCAAATGTATTTTGGTGTACATTGCAAATAGTTGCGATATTTTCTTTGAATATTATTTGTAGTTATATACTACAAATTAATGCAAAACCAGAGTTTTTAATAGTATATATAGTGCTAGGGATATTTGTTGTCCTTTTTGCAATTTATTCGTTTATTACAGAAATAAACGAGGTCTCAATGGGAAGGAGAGCAAAATTTGAAGTTAATATCAAGTAGAAGTAAGTATAGTCCTAAAAGAACAACGAATAGAAATAAAGGTTTTTTTAGAAGGCTTAGTGCAAAAGAACGTATAATTTTCATAGCACCAGCAATTGCAGCGATAATAGCAATTGCTGTAGCGTTTTTTATAAATGAAACTGCAGAGCGATATACTTTACCATATGCAGGAATTAGATATTATGCAGGTGGTAGATTTGAACTTGAAGATGGTAGCGTATTGCGTAGAACAAGCGAGGATACTACAGTTGTTGAACAAGGAAATAATGATTATACGCTAGATACATTGCCCATTTACTATGAAGGGCAAAATACTGTTATGTTTGCAAACGATATGGTATATGTAGAACCTAGGATGAATGAAGTATTTAAACTTGACTACTTTACAGAGGTTAATATCACTGATAAAGATGAAGTTTTTGCTATTAGAGATGGTGAACAAGTTTATCTTAGAAATGGTTTTGCATATGATGGAGAAGATATATATATTTTCTTTGAAGATGTAGTATTGGAATATAACGGATATAAGATGACATTACCAGCATTGTCATATATTGAGGCTGTTTTTACAGGTGAGGTTATGATTTATAACAGTGGAGCTGGTGAGCAATATATGGAAGCACCAAAAACTGATGTAATAGTTACAATGGGTGGCACGGAATATAAATTATCGCTACTTGTTGATGCAATGGAACATTCAGATGGTAGCAAGCAATTGATTTTTACAAGACCAGAAGCGCTGGAAAGCGTTTTTTAATTGTATTTGCATATAGATACAGGAGGATTACATGAAAAAAGTTTTTGCAGCAATGACGGCAGTTATAGCAGTTGTTACTTTTATGATAGTACAGGCGGAAGAAGCATTTTTAACATCTGAAGAAGATGGATATGCGGTGTCTTCATCTTCGGCTATTTATCAATCGTTGAGTGCTGGAACAGGTGAGAAAACAGACCTTACTGAGGTTTCGTATGGTGATATAATATACCAAAACATAGGCGGTTATTATGTAGGAGAAGATAGACAACAAATTGATGTCACTTATCCTATGTATATAAACGGTGGTGCTGTTTTGCGCTTTTTTACAGAAGATAACTGGCTAGTGACTCCAGAAGTTACTCTGCAACAAACTTATGAAGGCCTATATCTAGCAGATGGTGACTCTTATAACCAAGGAATGGAACAAACAGATGATAACGAGGATTTTATTTTATTAGTACTCGATAATGGTTTATATATGAATGCCCAATCGGCGGTATTTACTACTAGAATGGACTCGCACGAGATTCCAGCTAATAGTGTTTTATATTTTGATGAATCTGTACTTCGTTGGTATTCTTATAGTAGTGGAAGGTTAATCTACGGTGAAGAAGAAAAAGTTTTTGATGCAACACTTACGATTGGTGATTATGTTTACAACTACGACAATCTTCTTGATGCATTAGGTCTTATTCGTGAGGCTACAGGTCTTTTAGAAAAAGGTAAAGATGCAGATGATATTCAAGAAGAAGCATATCAAACTCTTCAAGGTACTGTAGCTACTACAGTGAAAAATGATACACAAAATAAAACTGGTGATTACGATATGTCAACGGAACTATTGGAACAATATGCATTAGTTGGTTCGGATAGTAATGATAAGGATAGCGATTCACAAGGAGAACTTGATGAAGAATTAGAATTTATTGATGAAACTAGTGATAGACAAGAAGAATTCAAATCTGATTATGATGGATCTGATGATACACTTGACGATAGCGATAATGAAGAACTTAATGATGAAGATGAAGATATCGAAGGTGAAGATGAAGAGGAAATAGAAGGAGAACAGGAAGAAGAACTTTCATCTGAAGTAACAGCTGATGTAGCTGATAGTTCAAGTAGTTCAGGCTCAAGTGGTTCTAGTGGTTCATCTGGCGGTGGCTCAAGTGGTTCTGGTGGTGGATCTAGTGGTTCATCTGGTGGTGGCTCTGGTGGTTCAGGTTCTGGTGGTGATCAGGAAAGCGAATTCGAAGGAGAAGATAGCGGAACATCAGGCGAAGATGAATATAGTGATGAACTTATCGTTCCGGAAGATGTTGAAACTGAGAGCGGAGCTGTTAGTGGTTCGGGTGCTTTAGGTTCAGGAGCTCAATATGTATACACATTGCCATCGGTTTATCTAGGTAATTTTGATGAATGGAGCTATGCAATTGGTACAAAACTACATATATTTGACCCAAGCGCGACTATTATTAGTGGTGTTAGTGTTGTTGTGTATAGCGATGTTGATACAAGTGCTGAGCCTACAGAAATTTATACAGATCCATATACAAATGTGGAATATCCAGCATATAACGGTAATATAATCGATGGTAAAACTGCGCTTGTAAGCAAAACTTATCGTAGTAGTGCAGAATTTGCTTTAGGCGAACTTCCTTTAGATTCTACCGTATATGTTCAATATAAATATAGCTATTATCTAGAAGAAGATAGTGAAGTTGAAATTCTAGATGAAAATGGTGTTGGAACAGGTGAATACGAAACATCTACAAGTCGTACTCGTGTTACGGTTTCTTCAGACTTAATTCAAATGCAAACTCATGGTATAGATGAAGTTTCTATTGTTAATGCTGACTGGTCAGAAAATTTCGCAGCATCTAGCATTGGTATTAGTTTATCTGATTTAAGTATCTCAAATAGCACAAATTACGATGCTACATTAGAAGATTTTGATTTTGAAAACTATAAATTAAACAGTGCAAACTTTATATCTACAATGAGATTTATTGTTACAGATGAAGATGGCGTAGAGCAAACTTTAGCTGTACCATATTCTACCCTAGCGAGTGCTAAACTAAGCGCAGTTAATTATAATTCAACAAGCCCAGTTTTAGCCTCAAATTCTGTATATACATATACAGCGCAAGCTTATGACAAAAAATCTAACGAATTTCCTATGCAAATAGCTACAAATGGAAGTTCAGAGTATGTAGATGAAAGTCAATTTTCGGGAATTTTCTATACTCAAAAACAAACTCCGATAGCTACTATTACAGAAGTGGAAAACATAGCTGACCAATTGACTGTTAAAATCGAGATTTCCGATCCAGATGCTGCTTTGGTGGCTGGTGAAACTTTATACCTAACAGCTACAACAACGCAAGGCGTAGGGGCTGCACTTTATGGTTATGGTGACACGACAAACAACTCGGCTGTGGCTTTAGATGAAACTACCACTTTTGGTGGAGATGATGCATATCAATTATCATTAGAAAATGCACAAGATGGTGCTACATATATCTTGCGTTTAGAAAGCTTAGATTTTGCAAAATTCTATACTTTAAACGTTGCTGGTACTTATGACCCAACTCCTGATGCTGCAGTTGGTATTAGCTTAGATAGTATAACTACGTCTTTTGGTTCAAAATTATCATATACAAAAGCGTTGACCTATGGTTCTATTGCCTTTACTTCTTCAATAAGTACTTATGATACATATGCGAACATCGAAGCTACTATGAACTCAAATTCTACAACAGAACTTATAGAACTGATAGATGAATTTGTATTCTCAATTACAGAAGTATCAACTGGTAAAGTTGTAGAATCATATACTTTATCGGCGGAAGAACTTCATAATGGAGAGATAATCTCAAACTATGGAATAGATGAAAAATCGTATTATTATCTCGATAAAGAGTTAACAGGTGATTTTACTATTTACTTTGAAGGCACAGGTGCGCAATTCAATGGAAAAGACTTGTGGGAGGCTTTCTGTATTAGCTATAATGAGCAATCTCAAGTTTATAGTGAACCAGTTAAGATGCACGTAGATATCGACCAAGATACGCTTGCAACGGCTACTCAATATCAAATTTCAATTGAATCTAACGTGTTAAAAAGTGAATCTGCAAACTCAATTTCAACAAGCTTGACTAGTAACAAATTCTACACAGAAAAATTAATTCCAGTTGTAGAAATAGATGATATATTCCTTTCAAGCGAATATTTAAATATCTTTGATTTGCTTATTTATGACCCAGATGGTACTATCATAAACGAAGAAGTACAAATTTTATTGTATTACGGAAGTAAATGTTTATTTGCAGATACTATTAGTGCAAATGCGCAATGGGACAGAACAGAATATTACGATATCGAGATTGATGGTCTTATAGAGGGCGAAGAATACGAACTAGTTATGTTAGCAACTAGCTATAAATCTAGTGTAGAATCTACTGTTACTATAAACAATAAAGAACTTTATAGCAAAACAGTTGTTGCTGGTGGCAACTTGAACGGTGGAATTTCTCTGACTTCTGTTGATTATTCAGTAATGAGTGAAAAAATAACTGAATTGATAACAATTAGTGGCGAAGAGGCTATGGAAAATCTTGATCAGTGGACTACATACAGCTCAACATACACAACGTCAATGTATACTCCTATTTATAATTTTAAAGACGATCTTGGCGTTGATTATTCAGACGTAGCATATTTGTATATTCCAGATTATCACCCAGACTTTAATACAGCAAACCCACACTATTATGATGGTGGTAGTACAAGCAACACAAGGCGTATGACTACAAATATGTATGTTAGATATTATGATGCCAATGGTAATATAGTTAGTACATTAAATGTTGATATATCTTCCGGAGTTATTCCAATATTCTATACGCCTGATAATTCTTCTATAGTTGGTGTATCAATATGTTTCCCAGATACCTATTCAGCAGAATATGGACTTAAAGACAGATTAGGAAATGAGGTTGCTGAAGAATATCAACAAAGCTATATGTCTAAATATGGAGCAACAGTTTACTATATTTCAGAAGACAACGACGTAGATAATGTAGACCTTTTGTATGGTATTTCTGGTAAGGACAATGGCAGTTCAGGTACTTTTGGTGGCACTTTTTATGCTAACTGTTATCCAGATACCACTACAAGCATTATGACATCAAGCACTACTTATGGAACATTACATATGATTCCAGTAAAACCAGGTGATTGGTATTCTAAAAACCAAAGTTACGAATGTTATGACAATAACTCCTTTCCTTATACCTACTATGACGGCGCCTCAACTACTGTACGATTTTATAATAAAGATGGTGCGTTTATAGGGTGTCATGATCAAGCAACTACGAACGCTTTGATAATCGTTCCAGAAGATGCGGCATATATGAGTTTGGTACAGTATACAAATACATCGAATACATCGTGGGGCAGTGTTGTCAAAGTGTTAGAGGGTTCGAAAAATAGCGAAAAAGATTATTACGGCGCAACAATATCTTCGTATGTAAATTACGAAGGGTCTATAGAGCCAAAAGATGTTACTTTTACATTGCAATACTCAGACTCTATGGAAATGCCGATTTATTCAGATGAAAAATCAATTACATTCTCACTTACTATAGATGACGACCAATCAGAGGCGCAAGACGGACTAGAAAAGTGGAGTTTGCAACTTACTGATTCGGAAGAAGAACAGTTACAAGCTTTGTTTAGTGGGCTTACGGCAAATGATGGTTGGAAAATAAAAATTAGTACAGAATATCAAGACAGAGACGTAACTCTCGACTATATTACTTTTAGAACGGATATGGCTTATCGTACGATTCGCAGTTCTGGTGATATGAAAGTTGTTACTTGTCATAGATTTTTAAACTATTTGATTACAGAAGATTTCGAATTTAATTTGATTAGTCATGATGTTTACTTTGCAGGCGTTATGGACGGTCAAGGGCACGTTATAACGGCAGACGATTCAACATCACTTCGTTCTTTTGTGTATAATAATTACGGAACTATTGAAAATATAGTTTTTGATATACCAGGTGGAACTTTGTCAAATAGTTATGGGTCATTCTGTTACACCAACTATGGTAAAATAAACAATATTATAATTAGAACTCTTGGCGATATTACAATGACAAGCTCGTACGGTAGTTTATTAGCTAGAGCTAATCAGCTTGATGGTACAATATCTAACTTTATAGTTCAACTTGGAGGCAATGTAGACTATGCACAAAATTCTGGTACATACGGTGGTATGCTTTTATACTACAATAGGGGCATACTTGAAAACGGTTATGTTTACTTCCAAAATGAAGGTCAAGGTCTAAGACTGTATCCTGGTACATCTCAAAATACAACATACACTGCAGGTTTAGTTGGTAATAATGAAACAAGTGGTGTTGTACAAAATATTTATACAGACTATAATGTATGGGCAGTATCAGAAGGTTCTTCAACAATGGGTTCTGCATGGATTAACCGTGAAGTATCTCAAGCTAGAAATATGTATCATGTCGGCGAATGGTATGAATACGTTATAGGTGCTGGTATTAGTTATACAAGATTCTCTACAGCGAAACTTTTCGGATCTGTATCTTCACTTAGCCATCACGAAAACTTGTGGTTTGTATCAGATAACGACTATGGAAGAAATACTATTTCTACAAGCACTACATCATCATATGCAGATCAAACAGGTACAATTCAATTGTATGATGTGGCATGGCAAGAAAGTGTTTTAGGCGATGCATTTGACGTTGAAGAATATGTAAATTTAGGTTTTTACCCAAGACTTAATTCTTTACCTTTGTCAATGCAAAAATATCAAGAATATCGTTATCTTCCTGATATAGATACAGAGTCAGCACCTATTCCATTGGTAGACAGTATGTATGAATATAACAGAGAAACAGATGATACAACGGCTAAAATTCAAATTAACTTCCAAAACGAAAGTCGCGCTACAGTTACGGATTTAACTATAGATAACCTGATTGTAACAGGAATAGTTAGTGAAGGAATTAATGACGACGGCACTTATGAAGTTGTAGCTGAAGTTATGATAGACCCAGAAAATGAGCAATATTTAAGCTATTATCAACTTACTTCTGTTACATATACGTTAAGTGGTAAATCATATACTGCAGAACTAGACTACATATTCACAAATCTAGAAATGTGGAAGGGTGTATCTGAAGTAGTTGATTGGACAAATATAAACTACAATATGGGTTGGAATTATTTCCTTAAAAATGATATAGATTTTGCTGGTACAGTACTTGCCAATATAGTAATTCGTGGTAATTCTGGTACAGAGCTAAATACATATTATAGCTTAAATACGAGTACGAATACATCATATTTTTCAGGTGCTATAGATGGTAACGGACATACTATCAAAAATATCACGATGGAAGACACGAGAGCACCATGGGTTATAGCTTGGTTAAATGGTGGTGAAGTATTCAACATTACTGTAGACAATATGAATATTTCGGCGGCTAATTCGGTTTCTGGTATGAGTGGTTTTATACGCTATTCTAGTGGATATTCAAACATCGTAGAAGATGTACATATTACAAATAGTACAATTGCTGGCGTTGGTAATATGGGTATGGTTATTGGATATGCTTCGGGTGAATCCGAGTTGCAAAACTGTTCAGCTACAGATTGTACGTTGACAGATATATCTTCTAGCTATGCAGTATGTGCTGGTGGTATAATAGGTTTCTATTACGGAGCTTATATGAGTAACTGTTTCACAAGAAATATGGATATAGCAATAAATAATTCTACCATAGTAAGTGGTATTGGTGGTATTGTCGGTGATGGTAGCTGGTTCTTTATTAAATATTGTTATGCACACGGTACAATTTCCGGAAGTGGTTCTTATGTCGGTGGTATCATGGGACGTGACGGTGAAATAGAAGATTGTTGGTCTTATGTTACAATTGATATAGACGGTGACAACGTTGGTGGTATTTCAGGATATGTAGACAGTTTATTAGCAAATGTTCTAGCAATCGGCGATATCGTAAGTACAGGTTCAAACACACACCGTATTATAGGTCTGTCAACATCAACAACTTATCAATATGGTTGGTATGCTAATTATACAGCATACGATACTCAAGGTGTATCTGGCGTAACTGAAGGTGAAGTTGACGATGCATTGCAACTGGTATCAAGCGATGAAATGATGGAATATGCAACGTGGACAGATATAATTGAATTCGAAGGCAACTGGGACTTTAGCACATTCTTAGACGAAAATACTAGCAAAGAATATTTCCCACTTCTTTATAGTTCACATTTAGACGAAAACGGAAATAAAGTATTAGTTGGAAATCAACAGTACATAGAAATTCCAGGTCAAGATTTAGAACCAACTATGACAATTACACAATCTAAATGGGATAGCACAACAATAGCTGAACCTTATACAGTAAGCCTATTGTTAGATTATACAGATCTTACAGTAGATAAAGTAAATGCTTTGATATTTAATAGCAACGGAAGTTTAAATACAGATGTACTTAATATTGAAGGTATGGATATGACTACTGCAACTGCTACGGTTCAAGCGTCTGGTAGCTCAATACAGGTGAAAATTGTCACAAAAGCTTGGACACTAGCAACAGATAGCTATCGTTTAACATTAAATTATAATGTTGATGGTGTAACAAAAGCGTTTGTATCAACTATTTATTATGTAAGTGACCAAGGTGTGGCATTCATTCCTTACCATGAAATTTCAAGCTTAACAGAATGGAACACTGTATTTAGTGAAGACGGTGGAATACACCAAAAAAATGGTGAAAACATTAAAATCACTGGTATGATTGATTTCGGTAATGAAACAACAGAATACAACGAACTAAAATTAGGTAGACTTGAGGGCGATAGTTCTTCAAGTGGGGCAGTAGGATTTAAAAACTTGAATTATTTAGCAGGCGAAGGTGGTTCAGCTTGGATAGACTCTGTAACAAATTCTATTTCTAATATGCAATTTATAGATATTACAGCTTATTTCCTTAGTTCAACATCTTCTCGTTCGAGAACAGGTTTGATTTTATATACAAACGGATTAGATAATGTTGAAATGAGTGGTGTAAAACTTTATGCAAATAACTACACTGCAAGTTACTTAGGTTTCATAAGTTATATGCAAGGTAATATGAACAATATTACAATTTCAAAAGACCTAAGCGTTGAGTACAATACAACTGTAGATATGACTGAGGATGAAATTACAGCATTGGAAGAAAAATCATACGGTATTTATATTGATTTAACTGCAGTAACAGACAATTATTCGTATATTGGTGGTGTAACAGCTTATCATATAGGTAATATGACAAATATTACAGCATCTGACATTACAGTAATGTCTAGTAATAGATGTAATTATGTTGGTGGTATTGTAGGTTCGCAAGAAAGTAATGGCTCACGTTCTAATAGCAATATTGATTTAGATAACATAACTATATATGGATATAATTATGGTGCAGCACTTTCAGGTCTGTATTTATCTACAACAACAGATGTTAACGTTACAAACTCATATATTAACACTTGGTATTCTGGTGCTGGCATAGCGGGACAATCTGTTGGTACGCAATCTTATTTAACAGTTGATAATACTACTGTCACGGGTAATGTTACTTGGAATACTACCAGTGATTATAGTAAAGGCGGTATTTTCTCTGCATCAAATACGAGTACTTATACAACTAAATATTGTACAGTTACAAATAGTACGATAGAGGGCTTTTTTGACTTAGGTGGTATTTATGGCAAAACTAGTAATGTTTACATTCAAGATTGTTCTGTTGTCGATACTGACATAACAGCATTATATACGTCAGGAAGAACATCTACTTATGCTAGTGCGGGTGGTATAGCAGGCAGAGACTACGGCTCTACAAGACTTATGGAAAATGTTGTAGTACGTAATGTAAATATCAAAGGCTATAAAAATGCTGGTGGTTTGCTTGGTTATAAATCATCAAATACAGCATCTATTGCAAGAGGATATGTTGCAGAAGATGTAACAGTAACTGCAGATACAGGTTCAGCTGGTGGTATCATTGGTTTAGCAGAATTTGCAAGCATTACCAATGTAGCAAGTGGTGCAGATGTAACGGCAACTGCATCATATGCCGGAGGTATACTAGGTTGCTTGAGTGGGACTAATATAACTTCGTTAAGTCTAACAAATTCATACTATACAGGTAAAGTTATGGCATCGCTAAATGCTGGTGGTATAGTAGGTTATATCAATGATGAAGCTTGCACAGAAACTATTACAGGTTTAATTGTTAATGCAGACGTTATTAGTCAAAGTGGAACTGCTAAGGCAACATTAAACCATGCAAAATCAGAAAACACCTCAAATGTTGTGTATATGTATGAAGATTCAAGTATAAACGGCGTTAGAATTTCAAGTTCAATTGAAATGCCAGGTATTTTAGAAACTAATTTCATCACGGAAAAATCTAAATTAGTAGATAGTGATTGGTTTAAAACTTCTAGCAGTTATACCGGAGCGTGGTCTTCTACAACGTATTGGGATTTAACAAAAATCTCAAGTAATACGAATGAATTTATGCCATACGTTAAAACGGATACAACTAGTACGGTATTACCATATTCAAATAGCATAGAGGATCCAGAGGATTCAACGAAAACAATTTCGGTTGGTATCCCACTTCCAGAAGTTGGAGGAACAGCAAGCGACTTAGTAGTTTACGCATCTGATATTAATACAATTAATATAGAAGTGAAACTTGATGATAGTGATTCTTCTGATGAAACTGGAAAATATAAAACAATAACAATTAAAGATTCAACAGGTAGCAACACACTAAGTACTTACCAAGCATATGAAGTGTCAGGTTCATCGGCTAACAGCGATAGTGGTTATGGAGTTGTAACTATAAAATACGACTTTGAAACAGATTTTGTTGTGTATTACGATAGCAAATCAGTAAGTGTAGATGCAGACGACTTAGCTCGTACAGTTATGGCAAATGGTAGTTATTGGTACTATGTAATTACTGACACCACTAATAATGGAGATATCAGTTACGGTGGTACAACAACATCATCAATAAAAACAATTGATGTCGATACTACTACGTCTAATGATATTGTACATTTATGGCAAGGAAAAGCACTAGATTCTACTGGAAATGTGTATATATTGAATACTTCGATGACCAAAGATGATACAGCGAATGGATTATCTAACTTAGGCGATTGGGAAGCTACAACAACGCAGTCATTCTATGATACTAATTCGAGTTCGGATTCAAGTGGTTATGCAATTAAAAACTATTATAATTTCGCAATTTATGGTGGTTCACTAGTTTCAGACAACAGAATATATGTAACAAATAGTACTTCAAATCTTGTAAGTAATGATCAAGGTGTTGTATATGATGGAATACAACTTCTTTACCATACAACGGCTAAAAAAGTTTATTACGGTCAGTTGTTAGATGATGGAACTTTGAATGATGTAAATGGAAGTATGAATCTTAGCACTCTTCCAACAACAGGTATTAAAGAAATATCTAATAGCTTTGGTTATTCCGAAGCAGTTATGGTAATCCGATATGAAAATGATTCGGTTGCAGTTGTAAACTATTATCTAGGAAATGTATTAGCATCAAATATAACGGTTACGCAATATGCAGTAAGTATGTTATCGAATTTTATGGCAAACATATTTACAAGTGACGATGATAGTTCGAATTATACAGATGTCGAAGAAGAACTTATTGAATTAAACGGTGAGAGCGTTTACGATTCTACTGTTATAGATGGTGAAAGCGAAAGCAACGGAACAGCAGAAACAAATGGAATTTCGTTTAGCATTTCTTCAAGTACAGGACCAGAAGAAACTGAAAATGTTGATGGTGAAAATGTAGACGGAGAAAATGTAGATGGCGAAGAAGGCAGTACCGAAGGTGTATCAAGTGCCGATGGTGTAGCTCAAGATGATGAAACGCAAGATTTAAATAATGAAGTTGTACTTGGCGACGGCGAAATCGTTGAAGGTGTCGGCGAGATTGTCTTTGCAGATGGTGTTACAGCGACAATATTAAGCACTTCAGGTCAAAGTGGAGATGCACAAACTAGCGATGATACATCAAGCTTAGATGATAATGACAGTAGTAGTTCATCAAGCTCTAGCGATAGTGATGATGACAAAGACGATAGTACATCAAGTGAAGAAGATAGCGTATCACAAAGTGCATATTCATATACTTTAACAGGTGTAAACTATCCAGCAACAGCAATTTATGATGCTGAAGATGAAACCCTTACAACAGATATAGGCGTAATCAAAATAGGAAATTCAAGCTATGTAGCGGGTGTTGGTATATTTGTAGATGACGAATTAATCTATTCTGTAGCGGGAACATCAAGCGAAACAGGCGAAGAACGTTTTGTTGAACTAGTTTCAGCAGAAGTACAATACGAAGCAGTTTTACAATCACTAGGCGAATATATGATGACGTACAATTCAGAAACTGGCGAGTATGAAATCGTAGAAACTGCAAGCTTGTTAAATAACAATGGCAAATCTTCAAATTCTAATGCGAATGTTGAAGAAGAAATAGAAGAACTACAAGCAAACGTAAATAGTGACTTTGCAATTAATCAAGGTATGGGTAGAACACTAACTCAAAACGAGAAAAATGGCTTTGCATTATTGACATTTGTTGGTATAACAGGTGTTATGTTACTAGTAGTAATTTATTTCAAAGTAAGAAAACGCAATTAAAACGAAACTAAAAGGTCTTTTATCACAATTGAATGATAAGAGGCCTTTTAGTAAATAAAAAGAGGTGAAAACCGTTGCAGAGATATAAGATGCACATTTTGGGTGCTAGAGGAACTCATTCAGTGAGTGGACAAGAATATTTAGAATTCGGTGGACGAACATCTTGTTATGTTTTGAAAAAAGATGATCACGCAATTATGTTAGATTGTGGCACGGGTATGTACCAATCCAAAGAGATTTTGAAGGACTGTAAGCAAGTTGACATTATTTTGTCGCATTTGCATTATGATCATATAATAGGTTTGCTAAAATTCGTATTTCCAGTAGGATGTACGGTTAATATATACGCAG
Source organism: Clostridia bacterium (assembly GCA_044426345.1). Taxonomy (GTDB): domain Bacteria; phylum Bacillota; class Clostridia; order Oscillospirales; family Butyricicoccaceae; genus CAYJLC01. The sequence goes on from JAWXUP010000040.1 coordinate 18,834, forward strand.
AATTTGAAAAATGGGGCGGAATAGACTTTTTTAAAGGCTTTTTTGAAGTACCTTTTTGGCCTGTTTCACCAGGGGATTTTAAATATAATGATTTAAAAGAAAAAATACAACTTCGCGATGATGTTTCGCTTGAGCTATTTAGTGGAAACCATCCTAATTATGCAAGTATTGTAAGGGTAGAATTAGGCGATATTGGTTTTTGTTTTGCAACGGATTATGAACATAGCGATTTTGTGTTTCCAAGCAAAGCGATAGAGGGTTGTAGTTATTTATTATACGATGGAACTTTCAGTCCAGAGGAATATGACTTATACAAAGGCTGGGGACATTCTGATTGGAAACACGGAAATGAAATCGCGAAAAAATATAATGTAAAAAACTTGCTTATAATTCATCACGACCCGATGAAAACGGACGATGATTTAAATAAGCTTGAAAAAGACGCTAAAGCAATAAATAAAAATATAAATTTTGCACGTGAAAATGTAACTATGGATATAGTTGGTGATGAGGAGGAACTAAAATGGGCCAAGAAGTAGAATCTTTATGGGGGGCAATGAAAGACGTCCACTATAATCGTACATTAAAAACGCTTAAAAACAGCTTGCGTGATGCGAGAAATTTAGAGGCAGCACTTTCTGTATCACTTGATACTATCGTAGAGGCAGTTCAGGCTGTCAGTGGTACATTCTGGTTTTATGAAAGATACCGTGATGGTAGAATATATCCAAAATCTGTATATGGTGGAGGAAATTTAGGAAATATTTCTCTTTTACCTGGTGAAGGTATCGCAGGTGGCGTTATCGAATCAGGCGAATCTGTAATCGTTTATGATTGTCAAAAAGACCCACGTTGGCAAGGGAAAGTTGATGCTAAAACTGGATTTAAAACAGAATCAATGATAGTTGTACCATTGATTTCTGGAAACCAAGTTTTCGGCTGTATTCAAATTATCAACAAACAACGCGACAACTATTTTGATGATAGTGACTTAGAATTTACAAAAGGACTTGCAGAAAACTCAGCATCTCTTTTTGAAGATAACGGAATGTTAGAAGACTACTACAGTGGTAAAAAACGTGAAGAAGAGGCACAAAGAGCTATAACATTTATGCAAGTAATGGGAGCTCATAACATAGCTGAAATGGAATTCCAATTAAGAAGAATTGAACAATTTAGTATGTTGAAAGTAAAAGAGCAAGACGAAGTTTTACATTTAGCACGTAATATGTATGCATATTTCGGTGGTGGAAATAGAAGAACTGGATTTGGTATGTTCGGTAGACGTAGATAGCGATTTTAGGGAGTAGAGAATATATGAAAAAGACAGCGATAACGATTATGATAGTAACCTGTATGCTGTTTGCACAAGTATTAACAGCTACAGCGAATGATTATGCATCGGATAATTATGATGTAATTTTAATGAATAATCATGACGATGACGATGATGATGATGATGATGATGACGATGACGATGATGACGATGATGAACAAGGTGTAGCGAGAATAATTGGTATTGATGATGCACCAGTGTCTGATAATAGTGTAGCTTTGACTTACGGTGATCAAATTTCTTGGGAATATTCAGTTTCTGTTTTAAATGTTAATCTAAATGATATAAAGGCCACATCTGCAATTAGTGGAATAAGTTTTACCAGCTTAGTAAAAAGCGTCGAGGACAACAAAGCTACAGTTACATTTACAGGAACTATAGGCGAAGTCGGAACTGTAGACGATGCAATTTTGATAAAAGTAAACGAATCATTAGAATTTAGCATTAAGCTTACAATAAGTAAAGCTGATGTTACTGCGTTCGAGTTAGCTGATATATCAAACATAACATATGGCGCAGAACCTAGCTTATCTCACACCTTAACTGGTGTGAATAGTGAAGATATGTCAAGTGAAGATGTTACTTATACATATTATACAGGTGAAACTTTAAGCGATGCAGTAACAGATTTCACTATTGGCACTTATTACGTTCAAGCAAGTTATGAGGGTAATGATTATTACAATAGCAAAGTGTCGGATGTTGAATCATTTACAATAAGTAAAGCTGATGTTACTGCGTTCGAGTTAGCTTATATATCAGACATAACATATGGCGCAGAACCTAGCTTATCTCACACCTTAACTGGTGTGAAAAGTGAAGTACCAACAGGTACAGTAACGTATAAATATTACTCTTCTTATACAGATGAAACATTAAGCGACGAAGTAACGGATTTAACTATTGGCACTTATTACGTTCAAGCAAGTTATGAGGGTAATGATTATTACAATAGCAAAGTGTCGAATGTTGAATCATTTACAATAAGTAAAGCAAGTATTTCGGACTTTATAGGTGATGATGCAACAGCATATTTTGAGTCTGACGAAGATGGTTTAACAAAAAATGTTGGAAGTTATATTGACGGTTTAGTTTTAGATACCGACTACAAAGTAAGCTATACACAAGATGGCTTATTCGGTGACGTTACTATGACTATCGAAGGTATTGGAAACTATGAAGACAGTGAAGAATTCACTTTTACACCAGTAATGGAAGTGGAAGGATACGAAGTTACATTAGAAGCTGGAGATTACACATTATCTAGTGCAGACGAAAAAGTTATTGGCTGGACTGTAAATAATGACGGCATTAAATATTCAACAGGCATTAGTTTTTACGTATCAGGTACTACAACATACAACTTTTCAGCCATATATAGAGAGGAGTAAAAAGTTATGAAAAAGATGCTTAGAATTGCTCTCGCAATAGTTTTAACGCTTAATATGACGATTGCTCCTGCTTTTGCTACAACAGCAATAGGTAGCAGTATGTCACTTGAAAAAACAGAAGGTACAGTTGTAATTAAAAATGCAGCTGATGTTACAGTTACAGTTCGTGAAGGTGGTAGACTGTATAGTGGATATCAAATTCAAACTAGAGCTGGTTATGCATGGATTAATTTAGATGATACAAAAATTATTAAATTAGACAGATACTCAAAAGTTACTATCAATAAAACAGGCACAAAACTAGAAGTTTTACTAGATAGTGGTAGTATGTATTTTGATGTATCGCAACCATTGCAAGATGATGAACGCTTGGAAATAAAAACTTCAACAATGTACACGAGTATTCGTGGTACAATCGGTGTTGTTTCTACATATTTAGAAGAAATATATGATGAAACCGAAGATGAAGTTAAATTGGAAAAAATTTCTTCTATAACTTTGTTAGAAGGTAAAGTTGATGTTACAACGAAAGAAGAAGAAACACAAAAAACAGAAACTATCTATGCATCACAAAAAGCTATAGTATCATCTATTAGCAGTGATACAACAGAGTTAGAAATTGAAGTTATAAATATAGAACCCTCAAAAGCTCTTGAAGAAAATCCATTCGTAGCAGTGGAAATTGCACAAGATGAAACCGTGAGAGAACGTGTAGAACAAGCTACGCAAGAAGATTTAACAGAAGTTTTAGCCAACAGTGAACAACTTTTAATGGAATTTGAAAGTTCTGTAGACCAAAGAGAACAAGAAATAGCAGAGCAAATTACAGCAGAAATAGCAATTTTAGAGCAAGAAGTTGCAAAACAAGAAACTACAGATTCATCTAGAAGTTCATCAGATGAAAATGACGATGACGATGATGACGTAGTGACCGACGATAGTACAACCGACGATGATGACGTAGTGACCGACGATAGTGGTACAACCGACGATAGCGACACTTCGGATACAACTGGGTACTGTACAGTAACT
>JAWXUP010000041.1:0-22570 GCA_044426345.1 Clostridia bacterium
TAATTTAATGCAAAAAAATATTGCATACCGTAGTGGCACGCAATAAAATTTACATAAAATATTAAATTATCGCACGCAATATGACGGTGGGAGCAAGCCCCCACCCTACACTGGTGCGTTGTTTTTGATATAGAAATATGTTTTTATACGACACGGACGAACACTGTTCGTCCCTATAATGCAATGAAATAATTTAATGCAAAAAAATATTGCATACCGTAAGTGGCACGCAATAAAATTTACATAAAATATTAAATTATCGCACGCAATATGACGGTGGGAGCAAGCCCCCACCCTACACTGGTGCGTTGTTTTTGATATGGAAATATGTTTTTGTACAGCACGGACGAACACTGTTCGTCCCTACAAAGGTGCGTTGTTTTTTATTTCGATGTATTCTAATAACCCTTCACCCAACCGTTTCTCTAAGCATAATCAATGCTTTTTTCTCAATCCTTGACACTTGAACTTGCGAAATATTCATCATTTTCGAGATTTTATCTTGTGTAAGACCCTTAAAAAACCTTAAATATATAACTTCTGCCTCTCTTGGAGGAAGTTTTTTAATGGCCTCTTTGAGTGTTACACTAAGTGTAATTTCATCTTCAATTCCATCATTGCCAATCGTTGTTTCAAGTGTTAAACCATCTGGAGTTACTTCTCTTTGCAATGAATCTGTAACGCTCATAGCATTTTCACAAGTGGCTATTTCTGTAACATCGAATCCAGTAAAATCCGAAATTTCTGAAATATGTGGCTCTCGCCCTAATGTTTTTTCTAGCTCCTCTCGTGCTTTAAAAACCTTATATGACATATCTTTTATACTTCTGCTAACTTTTATCATACCATCATCGCGAATAAATCTGCGTATTTCTCCAGAAATTTTCGGTACAGCATACGTAGAAAACTGCGTTCCATAATTTACATCAAAACCTTTTATAGCTTTTAAAAATCCAAGCGACCCTAGCTGATATAAATCATCAGACTCAATTCCTCTGCCGATATATCTGCGAACAATGCTCCAAATCAGTCCGTTATTCTCCAAAATTAGAGTTTCAACTGCTTTTTGGTCGCCTTTTTGTGCTTTTTCGATTAGAGAAATTGTTGTCGTCATCTACTTTCCTCCTGTATATCTCGGTGAAATTCTTTTTGTAAGAGTAACAGTAGTGCCAGAATTTTCCCAAGATTTTACTACAAGCTTGTCCATAAAACTATCCATAATCGTAAAGCCCATTCCTGAACGTTCATCTCCACCAGTAGTAAACATAGGCTCTCTCGCCTTTTCTATATCCGATATACCAATTCCTTTATCTTTTACCGAAATTTCTATGGTATTATCCGAAAAAATCTTTGCACTTATTGTTATGTAACCAATTCGCTCACGATATGCATGAACGATACTATTGGTAACTGCCTCCGATACTGCAGTTTTTATATCATTTATTTCATCAAGATTAGGGTCAAGCTGTGTTGCAAAAATCGCTACCGACTGTCTTGCAAAAGCCTCATTTATCGACCTGCTTTCAAATTTCATAGTCATAGAATTTACTATATTTCTCATTTTCAATTCTCCTTATGCAAATTTTACAAATTTTTTAACGCCAGATGCACTGAAAATTTTCATTGCAAGATTCGGTGTATTTCGTACCGTAAAATCCCTTTTGTCTTTTGTATTTTTAAAGATTTTCATAATCACTGCAATACCTGAACTATCCATAAAAGTAAGTCGAGATAAATCCAATACAACATCTTCAGTTTTGTATATAGCAAGAATAGTTTCTGCCTCAAGCATTATTTTTCTCGCCTCGAAATTGCCAAGTTCACCACTTAGATATATAATTATTTCGTTATTTTGTTTTTGAAAATCTACTTTCATTTTGTGCCTCCTTAATAATTTTACATTTTTTGCCTGTAAATATATTATAATACATCCGTGTGTGTTTATTTTGTAGAAAACAGTCGGCGTTGAAAATATTTTTTTATGCTATAAACATCGCACCCTGTATGGGCGTCATTTGCCGACCGTGGCACGCAATAAAATTTACATCAAACATAAATTATCGCACGCAATACGACGGCAGGAGCAAGCCCCTACCCTACACGGGTTCGTTGTTTTTGATATGGAAATATGTTTTTATACGGCACGGACGAACACAATTCGCCCCTACAATGCAATGAAATAATTTAATGCAAAAAAACGGAACGCACACAAAATACGTTCCGTTTAATATTAATTTGTACCAATCCCGCTATATATCAGCGTTAAAATATCCTCTGTCATATTTTCACTCGCCTCGCCTGCTGTCTTGGCTTGCATAATTCTAAATATTGACATTTGAATATAAAAAGTTAGTGTATCGATACTAACATCGTTTCGGATTTCTCCGTTATCTATAGCCATTTTAACTACAAAATCTAATTTTTCTTTTAAAAATAAACGTTCCTCTTCAAATATATCGTGTAAAAACAACATATCGCCAGATGGATTTTTTTGCATAAGCGAAATACCAACCGAGGCACGTGAAAAAAGTTGATCTGCATGTTTAAAATATTCGCTTAATTTTTCTCTAAAGGAAATATCCTGATTTAAAATATCCATAAAACCTTTATTATAATAATCAAGCATCGTCTGAACGCAACTTGCAAAAAGTTCTTCTTTCGACTTGAAATATTCGTAAACCGTACCCTTGCCTATTCCAGCTTGCTTTGCTACACCACTAATTGTAGTGCGTTCAAAACCATTATCGCAGAAAATTTCTATTGCATTTTGTAAAATAAGATCTCGCTTAGTAATTTTAATTTCCAATCGGCAATACCTCCTCGCTAGAAACATCTGAAACTGGTGATTGCTCTATAGTTTGAGATTTTTCCGTTGCATTTGGAGTGCTAGGTGGTGGTGAATTTTTCTTTTTACCACGTGGACGTTTTATTACATAATAGAATAATGGTGTAAATAACAACGTTACGCAAGTTGAAATCGAAAGTCCTGAAATCATAACAATTGCCATCGGAATCATCATTTCTGAACCTTCACCACCAATACCAAGTGCCATTGGAACAAGCCCTAGAATTGTAGTAAGCGTTGTCATAAATACTGGACGAACCCTCAATGGACACGCATTGAAAATCGCTGTTTTAATATCTTCTCCGTTTTCTTGACGTATTCTAATATAGTCAATCAGTACGATTGAGTTATTAACAACGATACCCGACAGCATAATTATTCCTATAAAAGCAATCATACTTACTGGCGTATCTGTTACAAATAATCCGAAAATACCACCAGATAAACCTAAAGGCATTGCAAGCATTACGATAAATGGAAGTAATATAGACTCAAATTGCGACGCCAATACGAAATAAATCAAAGCAACTGCAACAACTAATGCATATGCAAGCGATGTGAATGTTTCAACTAATGATTCCGCTTCACCACCACTTTCAATATAATATCCGTCTGGTAATTCATATTCTGCAACTGCTATATCAACAGCATTCGAAACTGCATAAGAGTCACTTGAATTTGTTGAGGCTGTAACAGACACTGTACGTGTTTGATTTATACGATTTATAGAGTGTGCTCCAAGTTCTAATGTTACATCTGCTATTTGATTTAATGGAACATAAGTGCCATATGGTGTTTGAATTAACATATTTTTAAGTGCATCAATTGATGAAGACGAATCTGCATCACCTTTAACTACAACGTCAATTTCTGTTCCATCAACGCTTAATGTAGTCGCTGTTACACCTTGTAATTCATAACTTATATATGTACCGATTGAATATGCAGTAAATCCATATGATGTAGCAATTTCTGGTTTCATTTTTATACTAAGTTGCTCTACACGGTCACTTGCAGTAGAAGATACTTCTGTAGTGTTCGGAACTGCCTCGACTATTGCGACTAAATCATTAGCAATAGCAGTTAATGTATCTAAATCATCACCTTTAACGGCAATATCAACAGTAGAACCTGTAAGCGATGACATATCCATTGTTCCTGCATCGGAAATTGAAATTTCAGCACCTGCAATGTCGCTTAGCATATCACGAACTTCATCGCCGATTTCGAAAATTGTTCGGTTACGTTCAGACATAGCAACAGTGGTAAGAACTACGCTTGCAGTGTTGTCTGTAGCTGAATAGTAGATAAAATCTCCTTCTTCGATAGTAGACATACGACTTACTACTTCGTCAGAAATTCTTGTAGTATCAGTTACATCACTAGAGATAGGAAGTTCTATAGTAACCGTTATCATACTTTGGTCAGTACTAGGAATAAGTTCTGCGCCGACAAACATTGTAGAACTTAAAAATGCTAAGAATAATCCTAGAGCTACAAGTAATGATAAAGCTGGAATTTTTAGCACGCCACGAAGTAAAAATTGATAGAATTTACCTGCAAAAGTTATGCGTTTTTCTTTTGGCGCACGAAGTTTTGATTTTTTGCCTCTATCTAACAATAAATAACAAAGCAAAGGAACTAACGTTAACGCAATTAACAGCGATGCTACCAAAAGTGCTGTAATAGTTAGTGAGAACTCGTTGAAAATCATACCAACCATACCACCAGACAGACCTACAGGTAGGAAAACAGCAATTGTTGTTATAGTAGATGCTGTGATTGGTAGTGCTACTTCTTTTGCACCAAGTAAGCACGCGTCCATTCTTTCATATCCGTCATCTTTAAAACGTACAATATTTTCAAGTACAACAACCGAGTTGTCAACAATCATACCAACACCGACAGCCATACCACCAAGCGTCATAATATTAAGAGTTAAATCTAATCCTAACATTATAAGGAAAGTTGTGATAATACAAATAGGCATTGAAATTGCGATGATAACAGTAGGCGCGATTTTTCTTAGGAATGCGAAAAGTACAATTACCGAGAATAAAATTGCAAGCAATATATTTTGCATTACTGCATTTATCGAAAGTTGAATATAATCAGAAGTATCTGATAGCATCGTAATTTCAATTTCTGGCAATTCTTCTTTTAAAATATCAAGCTGGTCATTAACTCTACTAGCAACTTGTGCTGTATTTGTACCAGATTGCTTTTGGATTGAAAGCATTACAACGTTTTCACCATTAACTTTTGCGATAGTTGAGATATCATCAGCCTCAAGCGTTACTGTCGCAATTTCTGAAAGAGAAACCGTACCACCTGTAGGTAATGGAATTATAACATTTTTGATATCGCTTATATCAGTAAATTCTGAGTCTGTACGAACGGTTAATGTTTTGTCTCCATACGTTACTTGACCCGATGGAATGGCTAAGTTTGTAGCACGCAAAATATTTGAAACATACTCAATTGTAAGCCCATAACCACGCATTTTTGTAGAGTCTGTTACGATATTTACAACGTTTTCATAGCCACCTTCGATTGTAACAGAGGCAACACCAGTTAAACTTTCGATACTAGGAGAAATTTTGTCTTCTGCGATTGTTTCAAGGTTTGCTATAGAAGTATCACCAGAAATTGAAAATTGCATAATAGCCATTGCATCAAGGTCTATTTCCATAACTACTGGTGTAGAACAATCCGTAGGTAAATATGCTGTTACAAGGTCGATTTTATCACGCATATCTGTTATTGAACTTGATAAATCTGCATCATCTGTGAAAGTTAGGATAATCATACTCGAACCTTCAGAAGAAATCGATGTAATATCGTCAACGTCTGACACTAGAGCTAGTACTGACTCTAACGGTTCGGTTACCATTGATTCAACTTCGGCAGAACCAGCGCCAGAATATGTAGTAGATACGATTGCAACTGGTATTTCAATATTTGGCATAAGGTCGATTGCTAAATTTGCAAATGACATAATACCAAAAAGCACCACAGCAACGTATATCATAAAGGTCGTTACACGTCTTCTTAGTGAAAATGAACTCATCTTAGTTTCCTCCTGTGATGTTTACAAGAGAACTGTCTGATAAATATTCTTGTCCAGTGACTACAAGTTGTTCACCACCAGAAAGTCCAGAAAGTATTTGAGTATAGTTACCGTCTGTAATGCCAGTTTCAACGATTACTCGACTTGCCACATTATCACTTGATACCACGAAAACATAATTGTATTCATCGCCAATAATAATTGAGCTTGACGGAACGTTTATAGTATCAACAACGTTATCTGTAATGAATGTTACTTCTGCAAACATACCTATGAAATATTCTTGGTCTGTAGGAAGATTTATAGTTACAGTGTACATACCAGTTTGAACATTAGTAGATGGAGAAACATTACCAATAGTAGCCTCAAATGGTGCTGTGCTTACTGATGGAATAGTTACTGACACGGTGTCACCAATTGTAAGATATGGAACTAATGTTTCTGATGCACTGATATCAACTTTCATTTGAGAATCATCAGCTATAACAACTGCTGCATATGCATTTGATGCCATCATATTTTCGATAAGATTAACTTGAGTTACAACACCTGCAATAGGTGAGAAAACTACAGAATATTCATTAATATCTGCAAGTTGCGAATACATAGAGTCCAATGAATTTTGTAGCGAATCTAATTGAGTTTGGTTTGTACTTTCTTGTTGAGAAAGCGAAAATTCAAGTTGCTCTACTTCATAACGAGATGCTGCACCAACTTCGTATAATGCACGAGTATCCTCAAGTGCATCTGAAATTTGCGTTACAGCCTCATCTAATAATGCTTTTGTAGAGTCATAAGTTTTTTTCAAATTGTTGATTTCACGAACTAAATCGTCAACATCATACTCTTCAACTGAGAATAAAAATTCGTCTTTTTCAACTCTATCGCCAACTTCAACGCTTAAATTCACAACATCAGCTGTCATCATTGAATAAACTGAAACTTCTCTGTTAGCAGCTATTTTACCAGATAATTTAACGGTATTTGCAATGTCCGACGTTCCGACTGTTTTAACCTCAACAGATGTCGCAGAAACAGTAACTTCTTCTACAACTTCAGTTTCATCTGTTGATGAACACCCTGAAAGCACGCCTGCAAGCATTAAAGTTGCAAGAAAAATTGATATTTGTTTTTTCATAATATTTTACCCCGTAATCATTCCATTTGTCGCCCATTTATATTGTTCTATTGCTACAAATAAGTTATATTCAGCAGTTTTAACCTTTAATTCTTGTGTATCATACTCGGTTAAAGTTGCGTTATGTGTATCTAATGAGATTGTTCCTAGTTCGTATTTCAAGTTTGACGCTATGATATTCATCTCTTTATTAGCTAAAATTTCTTGCTCAACTTCTAGTAAGCGTTGTTTTTCAGCAATTGCGATATAAATTTTATTGAACGACGAACGCATACTTTCTTCTTCGATTTTCGCATTAAGCACTGCCATATCATAGGCATTTTGCGAAGCATCGGACTTGTATTCTCTGTTTGTTGAACTTGCATCAGAAATCGCCTCTTGTAATGTGTAATAATTATAGTTCGTATCTAAAAGCGACTGAAAATCCACCTCTAAATCGATATTTTCTAAATATTCTAAATCCGGTGTAACCGTAGAGGAAATAGTAAGTTCGCTGTCGTAATCGCGACCTAAAAGCATATTTAAATCATAAAGCAGTTTACCTTGTTCATATTTACAAGTTACAAGTGCGCTATCTATTGAAATTAAATTCACTTTTACATTTTCAAGGTCAAGCAATGCTATTTGACCTAGTTCATAACGTTTTTCTAGTGAATTTATTGTATTTTGCAGTGTTTCTTTGCTAATTTCTAATTCTTCAATCGTTAAATCCAAGTTCAAATATGCCATATAAAGGCTTTGAGCGCCCCAGATTAATTGTTGTTTTATCGATTCAAACTGAAAAACATAAGTTTCCATATCTTCATCAGTAGTTGGATTTAATGCATCCATTTGAGTGTCGATATCAGTTTTTGAAATCTCTAACGCAGTCTTGCCTGCTGTAAGTGCTAAGTACAAATTATAATCATTTGCTAAATTTGCATTATCAAGACTAGTATCTATGCCATTTATAGCAGATGACACCATATTAATCACGCTAGATAAACCTTGACTTGCACTCCACAAACCCTTCAGTCCTTCGGCTTTACCTGGTGGTGTTTGAATATAATCTAAAAGCATATCATTTGCTTGAATTGTCTGATTATTTTCCATAACCGTATCGTATATTCTATTATAAGAAATACTGTTAGGTGAGTAAATCACGTTGGCAGTGTTTTGGATACTTTCAATAGTAGGTATATTATTTTGTGTATAGAATTCAGATGCATACGTTGAAAACGTTGCAAAACAGGTTGTAAAAACAAGCAAAATGGCTATTTTTCGTTTCATATTTTCTCCCTAAAATGTACAGTAAATTTTCTGACCGACCAGTCGGTCAATAATATAATTATAGTCATAATTATGTAAAAAGTCAATACTTAATATGTAAAAATTAGGAAACGAGGTGCTGGCTTTTTTGGTTGATATATACATACGTCCCAAGATAAGTGTTCATATCGAAACCCTATGATATTCAATTTTCACTAATACAAGGCTCTCGTTTATAAAAAACAAAACCACTGACTTTAAAAATCAGTGGTTTCAGACTGTCGGAAAAATGGTAAATCAAAAAATATTGCACAAAAGCAAAACTCACCTTAACCTTAAAATAAATTTTGAAAGCACGCACAAGCAAAGTAAAAATTTTTCAGAGAAAAATTATTTACGCAGCGAACTGATACGGCTTGCTGATAAAACAAGCTGTGTTTTCGTCTTTTGGATACTTTTGTACGCACAAAAGTATCAGCCACGCGGCGAGCGACTGCCGAGAAAAAAGATAGCACTGGTGGTAAGTGGTAGTGGCAGAAAATAAAAAAAATTGACTATTTTTAAAAAAAGTATATTTAAAAATGAGTTTTTCGACAAACTGAAACCACTGACTTTAAAAATCAGTGGTTTTAATATTATTCTCTTGTTTTTCCTTTAAAGAAAATTATTGCAGAGTCTGGGCCAACGTGGCAACCAATTGTATTTCCTAAATAATAGATATGTACATTTGTTGCTTTTGTTTTTTCTAAAATCTGTGCTTTTAAATTTTCTGCACTTTCTAAATTATCGCAGTGTGAAATATAAACATCTTCACCTTCGACATAATTATCATTTAATCTATCAATGATAAATTGGAATGCTTTAGAAAGTCCTCTTGCTTTTGAAATATTATCAATCGCACCATCAATATTTACACCTATAATAGGTTTTATACCAACTATTCCACCTACTAGTGCAGTAGTTTTAGAAACTCTACCTCCACGTTTTAAGTGTTCTAAGCTATCTATAAAACCAAATGTATGGATTTTTAATCGTGTATCTTCTATGTACTTAGCAATTTCTTCAACAGACTTGCCTGCTTTTTTCATTTCCACAGCATCACGTACCAAGATACCTTGCCCTGCTGCTGCACATTTTGTATCTACTACGGTTATTTTGCAGTCTGGATATTTTTCCATCGTATCATTTGCAACCATACAAGCTGTGTTGTATGTACCACTTAATGCTGATGAAAAACATATATATAGTAAATCCAAATTATCTTTTGCTGCATCTTCACAATGCTTATACATTTGCTCAATATTACCTTGAACAGTTGATATTTGCTTGCCTTCACGTAGCATTTTATAAATATCATGTTCAGTCAAACTTTTGCAAAAACCATCAAAAATTTCTTTTTCGTCTATAACTATACCATGTTCGATAGGTTTTATATTATTGTTTATAAAAAACTCTTCACTTGTGTCGATTATAGCATCTGTACAGATAACAAAATCTCTATTCATCATTCACCCTCATCTTTCAGGAAGTACTTCTAGCCAGTATCCATCAGGATCTGAAATAAAATATATTCCCATATTCTCGTTTACATAGCATACTATGCCCATTTCTTTGTGTTTTGCAAAATCTTGTTCAAATTCGCTTGATATAAAAGCTAAGTGAAACTCGTTATCGCCTAAATTATAAGGTCTATCCCAGTTTTTTAGCCAAGTCAGTTCAAGCAGGTGTGGAGTTTGACTGTCTCCTAAATACACTATTTTAAAATCTTCCTGAATAATTTCACGTGTAACAGTTAAATTTAAGGCATCTTGATAAAATGCTATTGATTTTTCTAAATTTAAAACATTAAGATTATTATGTGCAAATCTAATACTCATTCTATACCTCCATAAATCCTTCAAATACTTTCGTTGCAGAGCCAGACATAAATACGCGATAGTCTGATTTAATATTTATAACAAGCTCTCCACCTAAAAGTTTAACTGTATTATCTGTGTCGAATTTTAACAATCCTTTTTTAACTAAAGCAGCAACTGTTGCACAAGAACCTGTACCACAAGCTAAAGTTTCTCCAGAACCACGTTCCCAAACACGCATACGAACTGTAGTTTCGTCGATAATTTCTACGAATTCTGTATTAATACGTTTAGGAAAAAGTTCGTGATTTTCGAAAAGTGGGCCGATTTTTGGTAAATCTAAGCTCGCTGTATCATCAACTATAACAACAAAATGAGGATTTCCCATAGAAACACCAGTTCCTACGTATTCTTCACCAAGAATAGTTACAGTTTGGTCTATAAATTCAACAGAATCAGAAGTAATTGGTATTTCTTGTGCATTAAAATTGGCAATACCCATATCAACCAAAGCGTGAGTAGCGATACCATCGGTTACTGTCATTTCAAGATATTTAATACCTGCTAAAGTTTCAATTGATATATTATTTTTTTTGCAAATATCATTATCATAAAGGAATTTACCAACGCAACGGATAGCATTTCCGCACATTTCACCTTCAGAGCCATCTGCATTAAACATTCTCATTCTAGCATCTGCTATTTCAGATGGTAATATCATAACGACACCATCTCCACCGATACCAAAATGTCTATCACTGACAATTTCTGATACACGGCTAGGGTCTTCTATAGTTTGTTCAAAACCATTTATATATATGTAATCATTTCCAGCGCCATGCATTTTTGTAAAATTAATAAGCATATTTACCCTCCTTTTTTTACTCATCAATATTATATCATATTCTAATCAAATTATCAATCAAATATATGTTTGACTTTTATAAATTATGTAGATATAATAAAGTTAAACAAGTAATAATAAAAACAGGAGTATTTAATGAAAATTTTAGCTATAGATTATGGTGACAGCAGAACAGGTATCGCAATTTCCGACCCTCTAGGTTTTATGGCAGGTAGGTCTTTTGTAATTCGCGAAAAATACTTTCCACACCTTGTGGAAAAATTAGTGGAAACTATAACCCTTGAAAAACCTTCTGAAATCGTTCTAGGTCTACCAAAACATATGAATAATGATGAAGGTGACCGTGCCAAAATGTCATACGAATTAAAAGACATCATCGAAGAAAAAACTGGTGTTAAAGTAATTTTGTGGGACGAACGCACAACCACGGTTTCTGCACATCAAATTTTATCAAGCAATGGAAAAAAACGCAAAAATCATATGAAGACCGTAGATGCCGTTGCAGCCTCGCTTATTTTAGAAGGATATTTAAGATTTAAAGCACTTAATAGTTAAGTTTTATCTGTTCAACGAACACATACTGCGTGGTCGAGAAAATTTATCTACTCCACTGCATAAGCGATAGCGAGCTTAGGTGTAAAATAAAAAATTAGTATATTTTTCAATTTGAGATAAGTGCGTCCCTACGATACAACCACGCAAAAGGAGGAAAATTTATGGAAATGCAAGAAAGAAAAAGATGGGTATTTTTAGGTCTACCATTTACCTTTACAAAATATCACTTCTCCGATGAATTACTCACAATTACAGAAGGTTTTTTCACTCGTAAAGAAAATTCCTGCTATATGTATAGAATTACCGATGTAGAACTAAAAAAATCTCTAGGTGAAAGAATTTTCGGTCTCGGTACTATAACCTGTTTCACTAGTGATACAACCCACCCAACTCTTCAAATTTTGCACATTAAGCACTCAAGAGACGTTAAAAATATGTTACTTGAAACAACCGAGGCTCATAGAATTAAACGCAGAACTGTTAATATGCAAAATTTAGATGCAGATAATATCGAGGATATCTACAGCTATCAAGATTAGTCATTTTTCTTAGTAAAAACTAATTTTATTCCTATATATATTAAAAAAACTCCGAAAATTCGTTTTAATATATCAATATTTATGCTATTTGCAAGATTTGATGAAAAAATACTGGTCGCAATGCCAGAAACAGAACAAAATAACATCGCCTTGGTATTAACTAGGCGATGTTTTATGTGCAAAATTACTGCTGGTGTTGCACAAAATAAAAAATACACTAAATTTATACCTTGTGCCGTTAATTGTTCTATTCCCAAAAGCATTGTTAAGTAAATTATAAAAATACTGCCTCCGCCTATGCCAAACCCAGAAATTATTCCCATTAAAGTGCCAACTAATACGTTTATCATAGCAAAAATACACTCCTAATTCCACCGTATATTATAATTACACCCAAAAATCTTTTAAGCCACAAAATAGGCATTTTTTTAAAAATCGTACCAGAAATTATTCCACCGACAAACCCTCCAATTAAAAAAGGTAGTGCTAAATTTAAGTCGAATGCACCGTTTTTCGAATAAACTATAGCTGATACTAGCGATAATGGTAAAATTATAGAAACTGAAGTCGCAAGAGCTGTGCTATCTTCAAATTTAAGCCAATTAATGAAAAGAGGAACCAAAATCATTCCTCCACCTGCACCAAAAAATCCATTAGCCAGTCCTGAAAGACCACCAATAATTAAAAATTTAATCATAAAACCACCTCGATACTTCATTATTAACCGAAAAAATGATTTTTAGACAAAAATTAACACCGATATAAAAAATATCGGTGTCAGACTGTTGAAAAAGTGACAAGCTAAAATAATATTGCACAACAAAAAACTAATCAGCATTCATAGTAAATGTCATATCATTTACAGGGTTGTAACGTTCTACTAAATATGTATCATAACGTCTTTTTAATGGATATGCAACTAAAAATGTTAAAACTTCTGCAAAAGTTATTGTAATCCATACTCCAATTTCTCCGAGTGTAGTTGAGAACATCAAAAGCCCTATGATTATCAATAAAAACCCACGTGAAACTGACATTAAAGAGGATATTTTCGCATTACCAGTAGATTGAAAATAATACATAATTGATGTATTCATTCCTGTAAAAACAAATGATGCAAAGTAAATTATCAAAATTCTGCCTGCTCTTGATATTAAATGCTCATATTGACCGATGAAAATGCTCATTATAGTTTCTGGGAACAGAATTATCATAATATAACTGAATATCGCAACAAAAATTGATACTCTAATCGACAAACTCGTTGATTTTTTCATTCTTATAAAGCTTTGCGCACCATAATTTACGCTAATAAGTGGTTGCGCAGCTTGTGCTATGCCAGAAAATAGACATTTCCCAATAAACGCTATATTCGAAACTATAGCATAAATTGCCACGGCATCACTTCCCGAAACACGAAGTAGTGCGAAATTGAACAAAAAAATTACCGTGCCTGATGTAAACTCCAATATACAAGAACCACTGCCATTTTTTATAATTGACATCAATATATCGCGTTCGAATCTAATTTTACGTAATTTTATATTATTTTTCTTAAAAATATAATGTGTCATTAACAACATAAATGTTATAATCGGGCCGATACCAGTAGCTATTGATGCCCCACGAAGTCCCATTCTTAGCTCTACCATAAATAAATAGTCTAAGCCTATATTTACAAGATTACCAACAATTGATGCACCCATAACCAGTTTAGGGTTATAATCTGCACGGATAATTACTTGAAAGAACATACTAAGCATATAAAACGTTGACATCGAATGCACTGGCAAAATATATTCGATAACCAGAGGCAAAATTTCCTTCGTTGAGCCAAGAGCATAGGCAAAAGGCGTTATAAAAACTATTCCTAGTAAAGAAGATAGCACTGAGATAATAAGTACTAGCAAAAGCGATAGCGAAAAAACTTTATTCGCCGATTCCAAATCTCCTCGACCTGCACAAATAGAAATAGTTGTAGATGCACCTACACCAAACAAAAGTGACACTGCCGAGTAACAAGTGTAAATTGGCATACATATATTAAAAGCAGCAAGTGAGTTTTCGCCCAAATAAGTAGCAACGAACAAAACGTCTGCTATTACATATATTGAAGCCGAAACCATAGCCAGCAAAGTTGGTATTAAATAAGCTGTATAAACTCGGTTTATATTACCAGTTAAAAGTGTATTTTTTTGTGACATAATGCACCCTCTCAAAAAATAAATCCTAAGGTGATTGTATCACAAAAAAATATGTTTAACAATATGTAATTATAGTAAATTTTTTATATTAAAAACCCTTATTTTATGGTACAATTATACGTGTTAATAACATCTGTTTAAAATATAGCACTAAAATGTTTTTTTCTAAGCAAAAATCTTCAAACATTGCATATGCATATTGTTGCCCACACACCACCCACTATAACTTACGTTCGGTAGTTTATATTAAAAATCCTATTTTTCTCAGCTGTTCATAACAGGTGTCAAACCCTTTAATTTTACCTTGGTGAAGTTATTATTAAACTGGCTATAAAAACTACAAAATTATACAAACAAGCAAAAGGTGGTAATACATATGAAATCAGAATTTCGACAAAAAGCAAAAATCATTCGACAAAATGTAATATATAATGATATTAAAACCAACAGTATACTCAAAAATTTATTATCTACACCAGAATACCAAGCATCAGAAGTTATTTTTTCATATATGAATATCAAAACAGAAGTTTCAACACTAGAAATTAATCAAAAAATTCTAGCTGATAAAAAATCACTTGCTCTACCTAAAGTTTACGGTGAATTAATGAAATTCCATAAAATCTTAGACTTAAAAAATGATACTATCGAAGGTGCTTTTAAAATTTTAGAACCAAAAATAAACTTAGATATTTTAAACAATTTTGATATTATTTTAGTTCCTGCTTTAGCTTTTTCAAAAAAAGGATATAGATTAGGCTATGGAGCAGGGTTTTATGATAAATATTTGCAAAACAAAAAAGGTATTTTTATCGGCATCTGTTTCGATGAACAAATTTTCGATGAAATACCTCGTGATAAATTTGATATTCAAATGGATCTTTTGATAACTCCAACAAAAATTATCAACTGCAAAGAAATTTAGGATTGTAATTTTTTGCCCAAACGTGCTATTTTTTTATATACCACTTTTCGACAAACTAAAACCACTGACAAAAAATGTCAGTGGTTTTTTGATATTTTTATGCGTTTTCTAAAGTTTCAGATACTTTTACTAGTTCATCTATAATTTTAATTGATTGTGGACAAACGCTTTCACATGCACCACAAGCTATACATTCACTTGCATGCGCATTGTTTTTAGTAGCAAACTCATATGAGCGTTTTGCTCCATTAAAATCGCCGAAAACTCTAAATTTATTCATCGCTGCAAGCATACTAGATATTAAAATGCCTTGTGGACAGTCTTTTATACAATATTTGCAGTTTGTACAAGGAATAGTTGGGATCGCTCCTATAACGTCTTGTGCTTTTTTAATAACTGCATACTCTTCTTCGTTTAATTTTTCGAATTCTTTCATAAACGAAACATTTTCTTGCATTTGTTCTAATGTAGACATACCACTAAGTACTATCATTGCATTATCAAGAGATGCTGCATATCTTAAAGCCCATTGTGCATATGACATATCACTATTCGTTGCATCGAAAATTTCTTTAATTTGTGGAGGTGGAGTTGCAAGAGCACCACCGCGTATTGGTTCCATAATGATAACTGGTTTGCCATATTTCTCAGCCATTTCATAGTTTTTTCTAGATTGAATGGTTTTGTGTTCCCAGTCAGCATAGTTAATTTGTAATTGTACAAAGTCAACTTCAGGATGTTTAATTAATAATTCTTCTAAACGGTCAGCCGTATCATGCAAAGAAAAACCAATTTTTTTAATTTTGCCTAATTTTTTTTGCTCTATGATAAAATTCCATAAATCATATTCTTCAAAAATACTAGTTCTATCAGCACCTACGTTGTGTAATAAATAAAAGTCAAAGTAACCAGCGCCTGTTCTTTCAAGCGATGTATAGAACATATTTTTTGCTTCTTCAGCAGTTTTTGCACCAGACCAAGCTGGTAATTTTGTAGCAAATTGGAAAGACTCTCTAGGATATCTGTCTATCAAAGCAATTTTTGCCGCAACTTCTGAGCGTTGGTTTATATATCCATATGCTGTATCAAAATAAGTAAAACCATTTTCCATAAATACATCAACCATTTGCTTTGTTTGCTCAATATCTATTTCATCATCAAGCATAGGCAAACGCATTAAACCAAATCCCAATTTTTTAAGTTCTTTACCATTGTAAATCATAATTAATCCTCCACAATATAAATCTATTTATCCTCTTATTTTTATTATACTACAATGTATATAGTTTATCAATATTTAACAAACAACTTGTATGCAATATTGTCACTAAATACATATTGGTATATATTTTTTTAGTATATTTGTATAAATAAAATTAGATTTATATTGTAAATAACCACATTTTAAAAGAATTTCCATTACTGTTAAATTGTATAATATCGAACCATCTGATATACAAGATTTAATATTGTTTATAAAAAACTGACCCAACTAAAAGTTAAGTCAGTCAGCTTTCGAAAAACTCATTTTCAAATAGGACTTCATATTTTATCTGAAGCACCTAGTATTGGTAAATCGTGGCTCTGGCTTTGGATAAGTTTTAAAAAGGAGAAAAAACAACTAGCAAATTTAGCAAAAAACTTAAATAAAAAGGTTTACAGCCAAATGGCAAGATGATAAAAATACCATTATTTACACCGATACACTCGGTAATTTCTGTGGCTATGATGAACTTTATGATTTGAATAACATTTTAAAATATGACAATCAAGATGATGATTTAAACAACCTCGTAGACGTCGCAGCACTAACGATTATGTCGTTTGTTGGAGTTTATTTGTTATAAATCTCGAACCTGAAAATTGCACTTGATTTGAATACGAACAAGAAGTGCAAGGAGGAAATTTTAACGCTCACAACCCCTAAACTCAAGTAAAATCAGGTAACAAGACCACTTAAAACAAATAAAGGCCGATAGATAATCTCTTATCTATCGGCTATTTTTACACATATAAAGTTTTTAACAAAATACAAAATCCGAACCCATATCCAATTTGGAATATCTGGTTCGGATTTTGTTAGTTTTCCCATCCACGCAGAATAGATGTCATTGCAAAAATTAAGGTGGATTTGAACTCACACGCCATTGTTTCGTTATTATAAAACAGTATATCACATAGCCTGTATTTTGCAACAGTTTCATCTTGTATGGTAAGTGATTTTCCGTTTCACAACTTGCCACAAATCGTGTAACATGGCTTTTTAACTACTGGGTGGCTCACGTTCCCTTGGGGAAGAAAACTGGCACACAGGCTTTATAGTTTCGCCGCTTAGCCATCTGGACTTGGCGGCTCACTTGTTCTTGTAATTGCCAGTCGTTTGTTGATGCGTTTCATCAGATACAATCGACCTTTTGGAGTGAACAGCATATATACACCGCCATGACCATTTCGAGTATACTCTTTCAAAGTGGCATATCCATTGTTCATCATGTAGGCGCTTGGCAGCAAGACCTTTTGTGGTGAGCGATACGCCAGTTTCATTTCTTCCAACAGAAAAATAAATAGCTTTTCCGGGATATGAAGTTCCTTTGCTGTAATGCGCATATTGGTGTATAGGTTGGTGTCCACAATTGCGTTGAAGTATTCAGCTTTAGGAGTCATATCATCTAGCTTTTCATTGATTTGTCGTAGTTCCAAAAATAACTGTTCAGCACTGGTTGGATCAGCAAGTAACTCGTCTAATTTTTGTGGAGTGATGTACGAACCTGTTTTTCTAATGGTGGGAAGCACCACTTCGACTACCCATTCTTCAAATGTTTCGGCTGATGGCAAATTAGATCTCATAACCATACGATAGATGTCGGATTCAGGAATAAACAGCATCTTTTGCTGACGACCTACCGAATCGGTAGTGCATCTCTCGACCATCTTCTTGCAGTGGCGATTGATATCTCGACTAGGGTTTCTATAGCCCAACGCTACAGCTACGTCATTCCCACAAAATAGCACACGACCATCTTCGTCAACCAAAGTTCTTACGCTGCCAAATTGACTGTTTTCAAAAATTTGCATTTCCATTATTTTACCTTCTTTCTGTCAATAAAATAAGCAGAGCCGAATTTCAGCTCTGCTAGGGTTTGATTGTTATATTGTTTTTATTGTGCTTTCAATCTTCTTACTTTAAGTTCCAATAATTGCTCATGTACTTTTCCATTTTTGAAGTGAATGATAATGTGATTGGCATCAATCACTTGAATTGTGTCAATCGTCTGGCGGACTAAGCTGTCGTTGTACTCTAGAATGTCCTGTGGTTGGCTTTCTAAGTAACTTTTCACTTCAAGTAGTTTTGTTTCTATGGTTTCTTCAGTATCGTTGTTTGCCTTATATTCATCAATGATATTTTGAATTCGCCTTGCTTCAGCTGATAGGGATTGCATCTGTTTTTCGGCCTGTGCATATTCATATTGATTTTGGCAAGTTTGATTTTCCGTGACCATTTCCATGATTTGATTGACTAGATCTTTAACCTGTTGTTCTAGTTTTTCTATGTCCACTGTGCTATCAGCTTGCTTTCGCATGGCATCTCGCAGATTCTTTGTTAGTGCGAATAGCACTACTTTGTCGGTGTTGTACGAGGATAGAATTGCACCCATGATAGCCTTATGCAAGCTTTCTTCATCCACACTAACTGAGTCACTACAATATTTTGTACCATAATCGATTCGATTGATGCATCTCCAAACTGGTTGCTTTTTACCACTTCGCTTGGTCCATACAACTCTGCGATAGGGTGTTCCACAGTGGCCACAGACTAGAATTTCAGAGAGTGCATACAGACTACTATATTTTCCACTTTCCGTAATGGTTGTTTTGGAAACTTTACGTTTGCTACCTCGTCTAGTCCTTTCGGCTTGCACTCTATCGAACACGGCTCTATCTATGATAGCATCGTGGTTGTTTTTTATATAAATCTTGGGTAACTCGCCATTGTTCACTTTAGACTTTTTGCTGATAGGATCAGTGATATAGGTCTTTTGCAGAATCACATCGCCACAGTATTTTTCGTTTGCCAGTAGTGAGCGAATAACTGTTTCTTTCCACTCCTTACTTTTTCGATACGGTATCCCATCTGCATTGAGTGCAGCGGCTATGGTTCGAGTTGTATCGCCAGATAAATAGCTCTCGTAAATTCTTCGTATGATAACAGCTTCTTCTGGTATGATTTCTGGCTGACCATCTGCACCTTTTCGATATGCGTAAAATTTGCTGTATTGATAGCTGACTTTACCTTCTTGCATTGCCATGCGTTTGCCCATCTTTACGTTCATACTTAGTGAGTTTAATTCTTCTTGGGCAAGGGATGCGAGGATGGTGAGGATTACTTCGCTGTTTTCTTCTAGGGTATTGATGTTTTCTTTCTCGAACAGGACACCCACACCCATCGCTTTCAGCTTTCGCACATAACCGATGCTGTCCAAGGTATTTCTTGCAAATCGGCTGATAGACTTTGTAATGATGAGGTCGATTTTTCCTTTTTTACAATGCCTTATCATCTTCATAAAATCTGGTCTTTTTTCAGCAGAGGCACCAGAGATGCCCTCATCGGCATAAGTACCAGCCAGTGTCCATTCTGGGGTTTTCATAATCAGTTCGGTGTAGTAGGATTTCTGTGTATAAAAACTGGTGAGCTGTTCTTCCATGTCAGTGGACACACGGCTATACGAAGCCACTCGAAGCTGTCTATATTTTTTCTGTGTGTCACCATGCATACCTTTGCTAGGTATTACGATAACTTCACGTTCTGGTCTACTCATGATTTTCTCCTTTTCTAAAAATTCTTCCACTTTTAAGTACGGCTTTGGTAGCTTGGTTTTTGCTGATTCTTACATCGCTAATCAGTTCATCTAATAGCTCAATATCAATGTCTTTTTGACTTCGCCCAAGTGCTTGTATCTTTTCATCTTCAGCGGCATATTCAGTGGCACACAAGCTATATTGCAGGGCTGCAAGCTCCATGATGGTCTGCTTGATTTTCTCTACTTGCAGTTCGGTTTGCATTAAGAGTGTATCTACTTCGTTTTGCAGGCGAAGGGTTTCTATCGATAACGTATTGTTTCCACTAGATTGCTCCATTGGGTTATGGCTCAGTTGTTTTTGTAAAGCACTTATATCTTTTAAGATGCTGTCATCTGTTACATTCAGTGATATGTGACTTGGGTTGTGTGGACAATACCATCGTTCATTACCACTGGCTTTGATTCTTCGTTTTAAGTGTTGTCCACATACATCACAGACCAATTTGTTTTTCAGCTTTTTAATGTCACTAGACTCGGTTGGTGTATAGGTTTTCATGGAAGCTTGTGCCAGTCTAAATTGGGTTTCAGATATAATGCAAGGATATTTTTCATTGCCAAGGTAGTTTTCATTTTGGAGCATCCTTGCAATCATATTTTTATTCCATTCAGGTTTCGATGGCATATATCGTATGTTTTGGTTTGTCAGCTCAGTTGCAATACTGAGGTATGATAATCCACCTGCGTACATTTGATAAATCTGCTGTACAATGATTTTTTCTTCTGCATTGATTGAGATCTCTCCACCCACGAAATGATACCCATAGGGTATTTTCCTGTTCTGTGCCATACTGTCACATCCTTTCTGTCAGAATGAGTCCGTTTTTTAAGCGGAATGCGATGGTTTGATTATCTTTCGCTAATATCTTTTCTACGATCTCATTCAACACGTCTGTATTCATTTCGGTAATGCTTTCTGGTAATTCATCTAAGGCTTCAATTAAATTTTCAGTTTCCTCTAGAGTGGTGTCCTTACGCAACTTTCCTAGAAGTCGCATTTTCAAGTCTTTTGCATCTTTTAGCTCTTTTTTCAGTTCATCCGTTTTGGATATAAAAAGAGCAGAATCAAGTATGCCTCTGGATAGTAGTCCAGACATAGCATGATTCTGCTCTGTAAGTGTCGCTATTCTTTTGTTGATGTTTTGTAACTCTAGATTTTCACGTTGCTGTTGCTCTTGCACCTTGTAAAGTGTAGCAACGATAGGCTCTAGGATTTGATGATGATTTTTTCTTAGCTTATTGTACATATGGATAAAGGCAAGGGTGATTTTTTCTTCACGGATCCGTTCTGCAGAACAGTTGGTTTTATCTGTATCATGTAATCTGCAAACCCAGTAAGCTTTATGATTGGTAACTTTTCTTCGGAAGTGACAACCACATTCCCCACAGGTGATCTTTCTACCCAATGGATATTCACCATATTCTAAATTTACAGCCGCTACTCGTTGGTTTAATAAAATGTTCGCAAGCTCAAACTGAATTCGGCTGACAATCGACTCATGGTTATCTCTGACGTAGTATTGAGGAAGTTCTCCCTTATTTACTTGACTCTTATATGGAATGACATCTTGGCTGAATGTTTTCTGCAAAAGTAAATCACCAACATATCGTTCATTACGAATGATGGAAGATATCGCTTCCTTTTTCCAAATTGTTTTTCCTGTGCGACTTGGTATGCCTTCAGCATTGAGTGTTTTGCAAATCTCTAAAAATCCATTGCCCATTAAGTATTCAGCAAAAATCCTACGAATGAGTTCTGCTTCTGGTTCGTAAATTTCAAATTGCTTATTGACCATGCGATATC
The DNA here is from genome assembly GCA_044426345.1 of Clostridia bacterium. GTDB lineage: Bacteria > Bacillota > Clostridia > Oscillospirales > Butyricicoccaceae > CAYJLC01. The sequence goes on from JAWXUP010000041.1 coordinate 21,906, forward strand.
CGAATGGAGCGCTGCTTGGCATAAATGTGCCTTTTTGCATTCTCATGCGAATACCTTTTTTTACATTTTTTGAGATGCTCACTGATTCTTCTTGAGCGAAGAGTGAGTAGAGGGTTAGTAGATTTTCACCACTTAGTTTTGCTGTATCAATACCTTCTTTTTCAAAATATACCGAAACACCGATTGCTTTTAGCTCTCTGACAGTAGCGATGCTATCCAATGTATTTCTTGAAAATCTGCTTGTTGATTTGGTGACGATACGATCAATCTTGCCATCTCGACAATCGTTTATCATGCGATTGAAGTCATCTCGTTTTTCTGTTGATACACCAGAGATGCCCTCATCGGCATAAATGTCGACCATTTCCCAACTTGGGTTTTCTTCGATTAGGTTTGTGTAGTATCTCACTTGTACTGCAAAGGAATTTAGTTGATCCTTAGAATCACTGCTGACACGAGCATATCCAGCGACTCGCAGTTTTAATGTTTCCTGTTTGATGGTTGCATCGATTTGAAAAATCTCTTTTTGTCTTAATGCACTTGTTCCGTTTATACTCTTATCAGCCATATTAGTTCATCCTCCTTTCAAGCAACAACACTACCACAATGAGAGTTCAAAAGCTATACCCAATACTACCAAAGATAGATGGGTTCTAATTGACATT
>JAWXUP010000007.1:0-73897 GCA_044426345.1 Clostridia bacterium
CCGTCAAAATCTTTGATTTTGACGGAGGGAGCTAGCACAATTAAAAAAACATTGCACCCTGTAGGGGCGAACTGCGTTCGCCCCTACAGGGTGCAAAATATCGCCATTTTAAAAAAAATAACACACCGTAGACTTGTCTCACCGTTACTGCACCATAAAATATTTTCGCACAAAAAACCTCCAAACTTTTTATAGTTTGGAGGTTTGATTTTTTATTGAGTGAATTCTAAATTATCGAATGTCGTTGCAGAAATAAGACCAGATTCACTTTCGTGGTATGTGATATTAACTTCATCTCCTACGATTGTTATTGCTAATTCATCACTAATATCATAGTCTGCTGAGAAAATCTTATCTGGAACACTGTCAATTATAAATTTATACGATAATGTATTGTTATAAGTTTCGTTTGCAAATCTTACTATATTGCCAGTAATTTCAATCTCATCACCTTCTGGTTGGACGAACGAGTTTGAAGTGCCTAATGCGTTGTTGTAATCTCGGAGTGCAACTGCGATACTTTCGCCAACACCAACGCTTGTGATATCAGAAACGGAAACAAACGCATATTGTTTGATAAGTCCACTATTATCTTTAAGAGTCATAAAATATGATGCAATTCCGTTGTGATTAATTATAATCGGGAACGAAGCAGAATAACCGTATTGCTGAACTTTACCCTCTGCAGAAAGTTGCGCAGCGTATTCTGTAGCACCACTCATTTGGTAAATTTTAGATTCTTTAGTAACCATATCTACCATAATAAAACCAATAGCAGATTCATCTGAACCAACGCTTGTAAGACCTGTGAATAAATAGCAATTTCCATCGTTATAAATTATGATTTCACCACTACTAGATTGGAATTTATCTTGGTTTGAGAAGTTAAAAATACCGTGAACATATTCACCTTGGTTGTTGATTTGAGTCATAACGAAAGACTCTGGTTGAACTCTGTCCACCCAAGACGGAATGTTGTCTGTATCATATTTATCAAGCTCACCAGTTTGAGCATTTAGCACTAAAATTCCTGTAGCCTCAGGAAGTGCAAAAAGCCATTTGTTTGCATAAGTTGTGATAATCCAATATGGGTTACCTTCATCATCAATTTCAAAAGAATAGTCTGTTAATCCAGCAAATAATTGACCTTTCATGATACGCACATAACGAGTGATATCATCAAAAAAGTATGAGTTTGGTTGATATTTAATAGCAGAATCAACAAATTCGATATCTTGTTGGTTTGTAGCTGAAACCATAATGTAACCAGCTGAACCATCAATATTTTTAAGCCATTTGAAGAAACCTGAATGCTCAAGAGGAACAACCCACACAAGTTCACCGTTAACTTGTTGAATTACAGGCTCGCCTAGATTTACCTGACTGCCGACACCGGGATTTTCACCAAGTTTTTTATCAGCAAGCGATTTTGCTAGTTCTTGGTCTACAATTGGAACTTGTGATAAATCTAAAGCTTGGATATCTTCAGAAAATACAGTTGTTTCAGGAGTTCCAAGTTGGTCACGATATGCTTTTGAATTAAAAAGTGGAGATGATGCGATGTTTGCAAGGAAATATAATCCCCATAATACAAGTAAAATTGTAATAAGGCGTTTAAATCCTTTGGCATGCTTGTCGATATCAAACGTAAAACCACCATTACTATTTGGTTCAACGTGAATTGAACTCAAAACGCTGAAACTATTTAGCACAACGTAAACTGATATTACAAAAAGCCACGTAAAAGCACCATCAATATACATAGGATTTAAGTTTGGAGTATTAACAATTAGCGAAATTAAAAAGAATAATGTTACGCCTAAATTCGTCCCTATTCGAACCTTCTTCATAAAAACCTCTTTCATAAAACACTGTAGATTTGTTAACTTTAGATTACATTTGTAACCAAAGTGTATAATATTTAATAGTATACCACAATTTAGCTAAGAAATAAACAGTTAAATTGTTAACAAAAGTTATTAAGTACATTTGCAATACTTGACTTTGAGTCTAAATTAAAGATAAAGAAGCTCAGGAAAAAAAGAAACGCCCTTGAAAGGACGTTTAAGACTGTCGAAAAAGAGGCAAGTTAAAAAAGATAGCCAAAAGCAAAACTCCCCTTAACCTTAAAACAAAATTTCAAAGCACAAGCTAGCAGAGTAAAAATTTTTCAGAGAAAAATTATTTACGCAGTGGATTGATACGGCTTGCTGATAAAACAAGCTGTGTTTTCGTCTTTTGGATACTTTGGGACGTCCCAAAGTATCAGCCACGCGGCGAGCGACTGCCGAGAAAAAAGATAGCACAAGAGGTAAGTAGTAGAGGCTGGAAATAAAAAATTTATATATTTTGTCAAAAAGTCTATTTTTAAAATGAGTTTTTCTAAAAGCTAAAACGCCCTCGAAAGGACGTTTTCATAGGTATTATTATTTCCAGTCGCAAGCTTGGTAGCCGTCGTTCATAACTTCTAGCATAACTTTTGTATGACAAGCTGTGTAGTCTCCGAAAACTGCTGAACCAGCTACGATTATGTTTGCACCAGCTTTAACAACTTCAGAAGTATTAGTAGATTTTAAACCACCGTCTACTTGAATGTCGCAAGAGTAGTTATTTTCTTTGATTTTTTTACGTAAATAAACTACTTTTTCAAGCATTTCTGGCATAAATGATTGTCCACCAAAACCAGGTTCTACAGTCATTACTAGTGCCATATCAATAAGTGGTAAAAATTCGTCTAAAACTTGTACTGGTGTTGCAGGTTTAATAGCTATTGCAGCTTTTATTCCTGCATCTTTAATGCGTTTTATTTGTCCTAATGTATTTCCAAAAGATTCGTAATGCACTGTGATTATATCAGGGTTTGCAGCGATAAAATCTGGCAAGTATTGGTCAGGATTTTGAATCATCAAATGCACATCAAGAACAGCGTCTGAAAATTTTCTAATAGCTGACACAACACCTGCACCTATTGTTATATTCGGTACAAAATGTCCGTCCATAACATCGATATGAACATATTGTGCACCTGCATTTGTTGCAAGCTCGATATCTCTTTGTAAATTTGCAAAGTCAGCTGATAGAATTGATGGCGATAATTTAACCATAAAGGTTTTCTCTCCTTGTAACGTTTTATTTTTTGTATCATATATTATAAATAAGCGTGGTTGCAAGCTACTGTCCACAAGGCAACCAATCGCTTTTTATATATAGAGCTGTTGCTTTTTTTACGACAGCTCCTAAATAAAACCACCTTACGAAAGTAAAGTGGTTTTTTGGCTTTTACTGAATTTCTAAGTAAGAGTCTAATGCTTTGAATAGAGCTGAACCGTCAACGTCATCTGGAATAACTAATTCTAGAGGTTCGTTAATACCTAGTAAGAACATACCAAGTAATGATTTAGCATCTACCATACCGCTTTTGCTGTGAATCCAAATGTCGTAAGAGAACGCTGTAACGATTTGGTTAATTTTTTGAATGTCATTTGTGTTTTTAACTTTAATTGCTTTTTTCATAATGTTTCTCTCCTTTTATTAAGTGTTTATTACTTTATATATTGATTATATCACATAATTCTTAAAAAGGAAATTAAATTTATGTAAATTATGGTTGTTTTTTTAATTAACACTTTGTAAGAAAACTGTGCAATTTAACATTTTTTGAACATTGTGCATAAAAAGTATCCATTTTTTTCTAAATTTATATATTTTTGCGAATATCCGTTGAAATTCTTTTTAAATTATGCTATAATATTTATAATTGACTAAAACTTAAATGGTGACGAATGAAAATTAAAAATATTAAAATTGACGGAAAATTTATTTTAGCTCCAATGGCAGGCGTGACAGATAAAGCTTTTCGATATATTTGCAAAGAACAAGGTGCGGCACTTACCGTATCTGAGATGATAAGTGCAAAAGCGCTTACTTTTAACGATAAAAAAACACTTAGCTTGATGGAAAAATGCGACAATGAAAATCCATACGTTGTGCAAACTTTCGGTTCAGACCCTGATATTTTCAAGCAAGCGATTCCAATGATAATTGAGGCATCAAAGTGTGATATTATCGATATAAATATGGGTTGCCCAGCTCCGAAAATTACTACTAATGGTGAAGGTTCGGCGTTGATGAAAACACCAGAACTGGCTGAGAAATTAATAAAAGCAGCAGTTTCTGTATCAACAGTACCAATTACGGTGAAATTTCGTAAAGGTTTTACAAATTTAGAACAAAATTATCTCGATTTTGGCAAAATGGCGGAACAAGCTGGTGCATCAGCTGTTTGTTTGCACGGTAGAACGAGAACAGAAATGTATAGTGGTCACGCAGACTGGGATTCTATCGCAAAACTTAAACAGTCTGTAAGTATTCCTGTTATTGCCAATGGTGACGTTGTAAATGGTGAATCAGCTCGCGATATTTTAACACAAACTGGTGCAGATTTTGCGATGATTGGCCGTGGAACTTTTGGAAATCCGTTTATCTTCGAGGAATGCAATAAGGCTATTTCTGGCCAAGATTTTGTAATGCCTTCTTTAGATAAAAAACTTGATGTTTTTGTTAGACAAATGGAGCTTGCTGCACATTTTAAAAGCGAAAAAATAGCAATGCTTGAAGCTAGAAAGCATTTTATATGGTATTTAAAAGGTGTAAATAATTCACGTATTTTCAAAGATAAAATAGCAAAACTTACTAATATGGACGAGATGTACAGCTTAGTTGCAGATATAAAAAACACATTATTAGATATATAGTTCTTTATATAATAAATATATTATACAATATGAATTTTAATTATACTTTAAAAAGTTTGGAGGTGCAAAATGTCAAGTGAAGATAGTTTAGTTTCTAGGCTAAAGACTGGAGATATCAAAGCGTTTGAAGAGCTCGTTGAACTTTATGATAAAAAAATATATAACTACGCATATGGTTTCACGCTTAATCACGAAGATTCGCTTGATATTACGCAAGAAGTTTTTTTGAAAGTTTATAAAAATATAGGAAAATTCAAAGAAAATGCATCGCTTTCAACGTGGATTTATAAAATTACTAGCAATGTTTGCATCGATGTTGCACGAAAAAATAATAGACATAAAACAGTTACGATAAATTCGGAAAATGAAGAATTTATTAATCAAATACCAGATAAAACACCGTTGATAGACGAAATTGTTGAGAATAATGAACTTTCTGCAGAACTTTCTTCTTCTATGAAAAAATTAGATTTTGATGCAAAACAAATTATCGTTATGCGAGATGTTTTGGGTTTGTCGTATAGTGAAATAGGTGATGCCTTAAAACTCGAAGATGGAACAGTGAAATCTAAAATTTCGCGTTCTAGAAAAAAACTTAGAGAAATTCTTTTGAAAAAAAGGGAACAAAAAAGAAGTTGATACGTCTAAATTAATACAAGCGAGGTGAGAATATTGAATAAATGCGATAAATATGAAAATTTAATCAGCTTATATTTAGATGATATGCTGTTAAATTCAGAAATTGAAGATCTTTTAGAACATCTTGATTCGTGCGACCGTTGTCACGATTATTACGCTGATCTGAAACGTACGAGAGATAGTCTGAAAAATTTGAAAATTGAGTATCCAGAAGACCTTTCGCAGTCTATACTTGATAAAATACAGCAAAATAAAGATGTGCAAATAGTTCAATACACTCCTCCAAAACGTAAGGCGTTTTATGCATTACTTGCAACGTGTGCTTGTCTTGCTATTGTAATAAGCACCACAAGCTTTGATTTAGGATTCGGAAATAAAAAAGATACAGCTACAAGTCTTTCAACTACAACTACAACTATGTCGATTGAACGTTCATCAAGTACACCAACTTCTAATAGTCAATCTCAGGAAGCCTCAATTGAGACTTTTTCAGAACCAATGGCTATAGCTGATGCAGAAACTGAAACGTTGACAGATGTTGAAGAAGTAGTGCCATCTTATGGCACTGCAGAGGTTTTCGATATACAATCTTCTATATCTGAGGCTGTAGATAGCTTGCAATCGTCTTCATTTTCAAACAGTGAACTTCTTTTAGATGATTATGCGTTCGTTTTTGAATTTGAGGGAATAGAAAATATAGACGATATTTCAGGAAAAATTTTATTTTATGAGGATAATCTAATTTATTTAGAGGTGGAAAATACTATCTCTTTAATAGAAAATGTTATAATTACTTTGGAAAATTATAACTACGAAATGATGACAGTGGATTTAAATGATTATCGTATTAGCTCAGAGGCAACAAGTGGAATTTTTATAATTCATACAAGCTAAAGTGCAAAAATTATAGTTTACAATTTACAATATGAACCAATTAAGACCCATAAATCTTATGATTTATGGGTCTTAAACTATTTAAACAGCTATATAGTTATTGTATAAAAACAAGACGTAGCTCAAGCATAAAACTAAATTACAATGCATAAGGTAGCAAAAAATCTGCACTACTTTTTACTTGAAAGCTTAAACCCATCTCCAAGAACTTCCCTCACGTCGGTTACAATCATAAACGAGTTATCATCAATTTCAGAGGCAAGTCGTTTGAGTCTAGGTATTTGCTGACGTCGAACAGCACATATTATAACATTTTTGTTTTCCTTTGTATATGCACCAGTACCGTTGAGCAGGGTAGCACCACGATTTAATTTCGTACAAATTTCGTTTGCTATTTGCTCGTTATGGTCAGAGATTATATAAACTAGTTTCGCAAGGTCAGGACCCTCGATAACGCTGTCAATAAGCTTTGATGAAATCCATAATCCTACAGAGGCATAAAGAGCACTGTGTATTGTGCCAAAAACGATAGCACCTAGTGTTACAACTACTAAATCTAGTAAAATCATTATTTGACCAAGACCTAAATGCGGATATTTTTTGTGAATTAATCGTGTGATGATGTCAGTACCACCGGTTGAACCACCAACGCTAAAGCTTAAACCTAAACCAAGTCCTACAGTAATACCACCATATAGAGAGCCTAAAAGTGGTTCAGTTTCAAAAACCACATATTGCTCTAGGATATTCATCATTACAGATGATACAACAATAGCATAGATTGTTAAAATCATAAAATGACGACCTAGCTTTTTATAACCAACTATGCTGATTGGTATGTTGAAAATCAAGAGCAATGTACCTGTTGGAACATTGGTTAAATAATTCACGATTACAGCCATACCAGAAAATCCACCAGGCGCTATTTCATTTGGTTGAAAGAAAACAGAAATTCCGATTGCATACAAAAAACAACCGATTGTAACTTTGACTAATTCTTTTAATAATTTATTCATACTATTTCTCCTGGGCAAAAAACCCCACAAAAAGTGGGGAGTTATTTTTAATAAATATCACTATTTTCAATTTGTTTTGACACGTAATATCCGTCGATGAAAGCACTAGCAAAAACTTTTGGTTTTTCACCTTTTGAGCCATCACGTCCGATTGCAGAATAAAAACTTAACATATCGCCATTTTCTAGCTCAAAACGCAGAACAAAAGTGTGCATATAGCCTTCGTTGAACGTATGTACATCAAAGCTTAAACCTTTAGTATCACTTATGCCAGCAATTGTTGTATCATTACAGATAACTTTGCAAGCACCAAAATTTTCCTTAACGGTAACAGTTGAACCATAAGCACTAGTCTCAACGTTTAAAGCATAGATGAAACCATTAAGAACAGCTAAAGATTGATCATTTTGTACTTCATCTGGATTTTTTGCACTGAATTCTAACGATTTAATAGTGTCTTTTGCGTATTTTAAGCAAAGCGACTTCATTTTTGAATCGGTAATTAAATTATAAATCTCTTTACCGTCTGAAGTTACCGTCATTTCAATATCTGCAGGCTCGATGTTATCCATCAAGATTTTTTTGTAATTAATCATATCTGCAAATTTTGTTGGCGTTAGCTGAAGTGAAAATTCGGTTAATTTACGCTTGATTTGTTCACTTTCGTTGCCCCATCTTTGCATAAAAAGTTCTGATTTGTTGCAATTCATTTAAAAATGCTCCTTAGTTTATAATATAGCTGAGTTCATTTGTTACATAAGTGGTATCATTTGTCATTATTGCTTTGTTTTCAATGTCAAATGCGATATAATAATCATAAAGTTGCGAAGTTGTCATATAAAGTGGTTCAACTGTAACGTCAACGTAAACATTGCGTACATTTTCGGCTAAATTTTCAAGATTTGTTTCGCCAGACGTGATATTTCTATCAGAAAATGCAAAATCTGAAAGTAATAGAGATACTTTGTATTCATTTGAAATTTCAAAAAGTCGGTTAGCTAAAATATCTTCTTTAGCTAAATCTGAACCATAATTTATAAGCGAATCTTTACCCAAAACAGGGAAGATGAAGTCGCTAAGTAAAATTTCATCAAAACCGATTGATGTCAGTTCAGCTAAAATATCCATAATATATGCTTGACCTTCGTCAGAATATGGAGAAATCCAGCCTTGCATATAATAATCCAGCCAATTTACGCCACTTGTGGTTTTAAAAGATGAATTTATATAGGTTCTCGCGAAATTATTATCGGCGTAAACCGAAACATCGGCGATTAAATATACATCTTCATTTACTGCTTGCGTTATAATATTAGTAAGGTCGGTTGAGTGTAAATCAACTGTGGAATACTCAAGATTTGACATATAATTAAAACTACCATCGTCATTTTTCATTGGTAGCACAAGTGCATTTACTTGTCCGTTTTCGATAAGCGAGAAAACTTCATCAACATAAGTCGAATTATTCACTTGAGCTACATCGAAATAAATAGCATTTACATCTTCTTCAACAGGCACAACTTCTACAGGTGGAACGGTTTCTACCACTTCGACCTTAATTTCAGGCTCTACTTCTGGGGCTTCAATCGTTACGTCTGGTTTATTTGAGCCGATTGAAGAAAATATACCATCTTCTTGCATAAAGAAAAAAGCAATGCCAGAGCCTATAATAAACAGTAGAATAAACAGCAAAATATTTTTAATTGTTGAATTTCTTTTTTGACGACGATATCGTCTGTAATTATTAGGATGCATTGCTTCCTCCTTAGAATTTAAAAATTTTTACGCTGGTTTTTCTTCAGTTGTTGGTTTTGGAGCAACTGGAGGTTTAACCACAGGTTTTCTTTCGTTCACGATAAGTTTTCTTGGACAAACCGGAACACATTTGCCACAGTTCTTACATTTAGTATAATCAATTACTGCAACATTATTCTCAACGTGAATAGCGTCGAATGGACATTCTTTTTCACATAGTTTACAACCGATACAAGAAACTTCGCAAATTTTACGAGCAACGCCACCTTTGTCTTTTGAAGAACAAGGAACGAATACTTTTTGTTTTTCTGAAACAAGTTCGATAAGATTTTTTGGACAAGCTGCGATACATTTTGAGCAAGCTGTACATTTTGCAGCGTCAACTTTTGCAACGCCATCTGCAACAGAGATTGCACCGAATGGACAAGCCGCTTCACAAGTACCGAAACCTAAGCAACCAAAAGCACATTGAAGTGTACCACCAAGAACTTTTGTAGCAGATAAACAGTCTTGAATACCTTCGTACTCGAATTTTTTCTTAGCATTATTACCGCCAGAACATTTAACGCGAGCTACTAAACGTGGTCCAGATGCTGCTTCAACACCCATAATTTCAGATACTTTTGCAGCGGTGTCAGCACCACCTACTGGACAGCCATTTGTTGGAGCTTTACCATCGATAACAGCACCCGCAAAGTTTGCACAACCAGCATATCCACAACCACCACAGTTAGCACCAGGAAGTGCCTCTAAAATAAGTGGTAATCTTTCGTCTTCTTCAACAGCGAAAATTTTAGATGCATAACCTAAAATTGCTGCGAATACAGCACCCATTACACCAAGAGCTACAACAGCTCCTAAAATATTTAAAAAATTCATAATACCCTCCTACCCGATTGAAAGGCCACTGAAACCCATAAATGCCATAGCAAGTAAGCTTGCAGACACTAGAGCTATTGGAAAGCCTTCGAAACATTTAGGTGGGTTTGAGAATTCAAGTTTTTCACGAACGCTTGCAAATATCACGATAGCGATTGTGAAACCGATAGCTGCCGCCACACCATTAACGATTGAGCCTACGAAATTTAAGTCGTCAGATACGTTAAGTATCGCAACACCCAAAACTGCGCAGTTCGTAGTGATAAGAGGTAAGAAAATACCTAGAGAATTATAAAGTGCTGGCATTGCTTTTTTAAGGAACATTTCAACGAATTGTACAAGCGTTGCGATTACTAGTATAAACGCAATTGTTTGCATATACACAAGGTCCATTCTTACTAAAAGCAAGTTTACAAGATAAGTTACAGCAGATGCTACAGCCATTACGAATGTAACTGCCATACCCATACCGAATGCTGTTTCTACTTTTTTAGATACGCCCAAGAAAGGACAAATACCTAAGAATTGTACAAGTACAAAGTTTTCTACTAGAATGGCTGATACAGAAATCGCCATTATTTCAGCAAATCCCATTATTTAGCCTCCTTTTTTCTGTTAGATAGCCACTGAATAACAGCAACTACACAACCTAATGTTAAGAAACCACCAGCTGGTAGAGTCATCATCATTGCAGGTTGGAAATTAATTCCCATACCAGCAAAAATTTCAACTAAATCCAAGCCGATAAGCCCGATTGAACCACTACCCAAAATTTCACGGATAGTAGATAAAATTGCAAGAGCGAATGTGAAACCAAGACCCATAGCCAAGCCATCTATAGCAGATGGTAGCACTGGATTTTTAGCAGCAAAAGCTTCTGCACGAGCCAAAATAATACAGTTAACAACGATAAGTGGGATAAATAGACCCAAAGATGCTGATAACGCTGGGATAAACGCAGCTAGTAACATATCAACGATAGTTACGAAACCTGCGATAATTACGATATAAGCCGCAATACGAACTTTTGAAGGAATAAATTTACGAAGAGCCGAGATAACTGCATTTGAACAAATCAAAACAGCAGTAGCAGCAAGTCCCATACCTAAACCATTTTCAAGAGAAGTTGATGTTGCAAGCGTTGGACACATACCAATAAGTTGTACAAAAACAGGATTTTGTTCAAATAATCCTTCTTTAATTTGCTTCATATAATTATTTTTCATCTTAAATCCCCCCTACTTGTTAGCGGCTACAAAATCGATAGCCGTAGAAACACCTAGTGTCATTGCAGTTGAAGAAATTGTCGCACCTGAGATAGCGTCGATTTCATTTGCTGCTGTAGCACCAGTTTTTGTGATTACAAGAGAAGTAGATTTGCCGATAAATTGTTCTGCGAATGAAGGTTGGTCAACTATTTTGCTACCTAGTCCTGGAGTTTCGGCGTGGTCAACTACAGAAGTACCTACAACAGTACCGTCAGCGTCAAAACCAACAACGATAGTGATATCACCACCGTAACCACTTGGAGTAACTTTTACGCAGTAACCAACAGTTTCGCCACCAGCTGTACCTTGATAAAATTCAGTAACTAAAGAGTTTGAATCAGCTGGGATTTCAAGAGATGTAAAATCGTCAGCTGTAGTTACGATTTGTTGCATAGCTTCAACAGTTGCAGCGGTTTCAAGTCTTTCGATAATTGGAGCAGTTACACCATTTACAGTACCTAATAAAAGAGCTGTAACCGATGTAATTACACATAAAATAACAGAAAGTTTTGCTATTTCGTTTTTTGCAAAAAATGCTTTAATTTTTTCCATGTTATTCAGCCTCCTTTGCAGTTTTAACTTTTTTAGGTTTTGGAAGCATACCAAATCTTTTTGGCATAGTATATTTGTCGATTAAGAATACACAAGCATTCATAATAACGATTGAGAAAGATACACCTTCTGCAAGTCCACCGAAGAAACGGATAAAGATTGTGATTAAACCACAGCCGATACCGAAAATTAGTTGACCTTTAGCTGATACTGGAGAAGTTACGTAGTCAGTAGCCATAAAGATAGCACCTAACATTAAACCACCAGTTAAAATGTGTGCAGTAGCAAAAGTAAGAGGATCATTTCCTTGTGGGAACAAGAAAGCGATTAAGAAAACTGTACCTATATATGATACAGGAATGATTGGAGTGATTACTTTTTGGAATAATAAATATAAACCACCAGCAAGTAATGCAATTGCAGAAGTTTCACCTAAACAACCACCGATAGAGCCTAAAAGCATATCTTGCATTGCAACATCAGGAAGAGCACCTGTTTTTAGCGTTGCTAAAGGAGTCGCTGTTGTTACAACGTCTACTACGTTTCCGAATAAAGGTAGGCTGATTTTTGGAAGAGTCCAAGTTGTCATAAGTCCAGTCCAAGAAAGAAGGAACATACGACCACCAAGAGCAGGGTTTATAAAGTTTTGACCTAAACCACCGAATATCATTTTAACAACGATAATTGAGAAAGCAGCGCCGATTACCATTGTCCAAATTGGAAGAGAAACTGGTACGTTAAACGCTAAGATTATACCTGTTACAACAGCTGATAAATCTGTAATTGAAAGGTCTTGTTTGTTGATTTTGTTGAAAATTGCCTCTGAAACTACACAAGTAATAACAGAAACACAAGTTAATACTAATGCACGCCAACCGAAATTGGTAATAGCTAGTACTAAAGCTGGGATTAAGGCGATGATAACGTCGCCCATTATTGAAGTTGTTCCTTCAGAAGTTTTTATATGTGGACTTGAGGAAACAACAACTTTACTTAAATCTGTCATAAAAATTTCCTCCTATTTACGTCTTGAATTCATAACTTTTTGTTTAGCCGTTCTAAAACTTTGAACCAACTGAATTCTTGCAGGGCAAGTGTAAGCACACGAACCACATTCCATACAGTCCATACCACCGATTTCAGCAAATTCAGTTATTCTATCTTTACTAGCGTATAAATTCATATATACAGGAGAAAGTCCCATAGGACATACACCTACGCATTTACCACAACGTAAACAAGCAGGATTTTTCACGCGTTTATCTTCTTTTCCACAAAATGCTAAAAATGCATTTGTACCACGCATAACAGGAACATCTGTTGTAAATTGCGCGTGACCCATCATCGGACCACCCATGATAAGCTTAGTTGGTTCTTCTTTAAAACCACCACAAGCCTCGATTAAATGAGAGATAGGAGTACCGATTGGAGTGTATAAGTTTTTAGGATTTGCAATAGCAGAACCAGAAATTGTAACGATACGACGAATATCTGGAGTACCTTTTGTAAATAATGTATAAATCGCGATAACTGTGTCAATGTTAAAAACTGCACAACCTACATCTGAAGGTAATTTACCAGATGGAGTTTCGCGTTTTGTGATAGCATAAATAAGTTGTTTTTCCGCACCTTGTGGGAAACGAGTATGTAATGGTACAAGCTCTGCTGGAGAATTTGCATCAACAATAGCTTGACGGATGCCTTCAAAAGCATCTTTTTTGTTTTCTTCAACACCGATTTTTATGTTAGAAACACCAAAAGCTTTTTCTAACACTTTCAAACCACCGATTAACATATCTGGGTGTTCAAGCATAAGTCTATGGTCAGAAGTGATATAAGGTTCGCACTCTGCGCCATTGATTATAATTGTTTCAACTTTTCCGATACCAGAACTAATTTTGATATGCGTAGGGAAAGCTGCGCCACCATGTCCTACGATACCAGCTTCGCGTATTGCTTTAACGATTTCTTCAGCTGTCATTTCTTCGTAGTTCATTGGTTGATTTCCGATAAACGGAGTATCTTGGAAATCATTTTTGATAGTTACAGTCATAACTTCAGCACCACTTGCGTGAATTCTTGGAGCAACAGCTGTTACTGTGCCTGAAATTGATGCGTGGATAGGAGCAGAAACGAAAGCTTCTGTATCACCGATTTTTTGTCCTACAGTCACTTCTTCGCCAACTTTAACAATTGGAGAACAAGGAGCACCAATGTGCATAGAAACTGGTATATAGACAAACTCTGGAGCCTTAACCTTTTCTATGGCTTTTTTGTTTGTAGCAGCTTTTTGGTCGTTTGGATGTATGCCGCCACGGAATTTGAATGCCACGTTAAATCACCTCTTATAAATAATAAATCTTTTTTTCCTTATCAATATCAATTATAACATAATTTGTATGAAAAATGCAAGAAAAAAACGCTTTTATTCATAAAAATACATAGACAAATTTTTAACTATCAAATTTGCTATAAATATAGTAAAATATTGACTTTTTTTAAGGCTTGTTCGTTAAAAATTTGCCATAATTTCAGCTAAAAAAATTGATATGTACTTTTATTGTGGGATTTTCTTAAATTTAATATGTTCTAAGTTAAAAAATAAAATGTAAGATGTAGGAATTTCTCCTTGTGTTATATAAAAGAATAGCAAAAAAATAATGCCTCACATATGGTGATAGCATTAAAGCATTTGAGCAATAAGTGTAAAAACGCCGAAAAGAACCACATTTTCGACGCTTACACAACCCAAATTTTATATATTCACGCTGTTGCGCAAATAAACACTAGAATATCACGATAGATGAAAACCATATTGCACCCATAAGCAAAAAACCAGATAAAGCACACAAACAATATCTTAACTTGTAATTTATGCCTTTTTGCTTTTTTAAGTAACTTTCAGCAACTTGCATTGCACGGTCTAATACGTCATTTTCATCTGTTATCGTATCTGAAACTATAAAAATTGCTTGTTCAAATAATTTTTTGTCCGGAGACGGTACTAAAACAATTTTTTTCGAAACACCTTTTACCATAAAAACCTCCTATAAACTATAGGAATATTATGTGTATGAATTAAATTATTTATTCAATCCGACTTTAATTACTATAATAGTTTTGTCATCATCTTGTGAACTTTCGGATAAAATTTCATTAGAAATTTGCTCGCAAGTTTTATTGGCTGAATTTTTCAAAATTTTCACTATGTGGTCATCGTCTTCAGTACTTAAAATTCCGTCGGACATCATTAAAATCATATCATTGTAAGTAAGTTTAACACGTGATATTTCTGCTTTATAGCTAAGTCCGAGAGGCATATTAGTAGATGTTATCTTGTGAACACTACTGCCACGTAAAATATATGTTGGTGCTGCACCATATTTTGCTAAAACACCTTCTAAGCTAGACAAATCTACGGATATAACATCTAGAGCTACAAAGTTTTTATCATTATTTTTGATGCAAACGAGAGGGGATACTCCTTTTAAAGCTTTTGGTAGGGATATTCCTGATTTTAGCATTTTTGACAGCAAATCTATAACTTGTATGCTCTCGTCATTGGCACAAGCACCACTTCCCATACCATCGGATAATATAACGAAATTTACACCAGCATCATTTTCGAAAATATCCACGACATCACCAGAAATACGTTGTTTTGATATGATTTTAGAGGATATTTCCAACTTATATTTATTTTTTTCGCAGAAAATAAGTTTCGATGCACCATTTTCCATTATTTGAGACATAAATTCCATTCTTCTGCTAACTGCATATGAAATATCTCGACAGACTTCTTTTGAATTGCGTATTAGCTCGAAAGTATTACTACCAAAAACCTCCACATAAAGTCTATCTGCTGAATTATTATAGCACGATACGTTAATTCCTAGCGTATATTTATGTAATTTTTCTTGTATTTCACTTTCGAGTTCTGGAAAAGTTTCAACGCTATCAGAAACGGCATATGTAATATCTTTTAATATAGATGAAATTGCAGTGCATTGACTAGAAATAGCTTGTTTATTTGCTTGTAAAGTTTCATTAATTTGATTTTTTTGGTTAATTGAAATGACACCTTCGTTCACTCCGTTTAGGAAATCTACAAAATTTATACAGCGTGTGGAAAACTCAATAGGGAAATCCGTGCTTTTAAAATATCCACGTAAAACTGCTTTGCTATTCGCTGAATTTAATGAGTCAATAGAACTTATGTAATCTTTATTCCAACATTTAAAGGCTAGTTCGCAGTTTTTACAAACTTTTTCAGTAGTTGCAAGATATACTTTATTTATATCGTCATATGATAACGCATCAACTTTTTCTATATTTTGACCCAAAACTTTGCTCATCTGATTTAAAATACTACTAGCATTTGAAGTGAAATCAAAAATTTTATCACTAGATATTGAGTGTTGAACTTTCGTATCGTTAAGTATATTTTTTATAAATGAAAATTTATTATTAGGTATTAATATAAATAAAAGCGTTGCAAGAAAAACCTCGCAAACACTAGCTAAAAACAAGGCTGAACCAGCAGCAAAAATCGCAGAAATTCCGTACATAGATAAAAAAACTGCACAAAATATCATTTTATTCATATTAGCAAGCGAACTAGAAATCACCGAAGAAAATCCGTAAGATAACGTGAAAATTGCAGAATTAACTCCTAGTGAACTATCCATAGCTATGCCCAAAATTACACTAGCTACGCAACCCATACCACTCTTGCCAAAATACGTGACAAGCAAAATTATCAGCACGGCAAATACGCGAATGGGAGCTATATGCAAAAAAATGGTAATACCAGTCAAAGATGAAATTATTGTGCTTGCTAAAAAAAGTAAACACGGTTTTTGATAATTTTCATCATTTTCGAATAGTTTTGCGTATAAAAAAGTTGCACAATTGCAAGCCATAACTTCGCTGAGCATCAAAACCAGTGAGGTGTATAAAAATCCATTATTCAGCGTATCTATTAAAAAAAATATTGGCATAATCATACTAATTAAAGCATAAACATTTATCCTTGTTAAATGTAGTAAAGCAGAAATTATTAGCAAAACTCCTGCATACCGAAAACCGTAACTTGTGTTTTCAAGTAGCAAATACCCAGTAAATGCCCCTAACATAGCGTATACTTTATCGTTTTTTTGCATTTTTGCTAATGAAAAAGCTATTCCGAAAGGCAATACGCTGAAAATAATCACCGAACGCGTTAAAATAAAACCTACTGTAAAATCTAAAATTACCTGCATAACCTTGCTATCTATATGTATATTTTTCTGTATCCTGTCTTTAATACCAATCATAGCCTGTCCTCCTTTTTTTACCATTATATATGATATATCACATAAATTTTGGTGGAAAATAGCGAAGGAAATAAAACTTTTATTTTTTTTGAAAATATGGTAAAATATAATTATTAGATTACATATTTTAATGCAAAATTCAGATTACACAGGAGGATTTTATGCTTAAAATTTTACATACAGCCGATTTTCACATTGGTGCTGGTTTCACTTCTTTTGGTGAAAAACTTGCAATAAATGCAGAAAATTTACAGTTTTTAGCAATTTCTACAATGATTAACTATGCAAATGTTAATGAAATAGATGCAATTTTAATAGCGGGAGATACTTTCGATAATCACGTGGTTGATTTTCAAAAAAGAGCAAAGTTATTTTCAATTCTTGCAAAATTTGAACGAGAAATTTTTATAGTTTGTGGAAATCACGATTATTATTTTAAGGGTAGTTTTTGGGACCACACCGAAATACCACAAAATATAACGTTAATAAAAACAAACGAGTGGCAGACCTTTGAATTTGAAAAATACACACTTTTTGGTGCTAGTTTCACTAATATTTATGAAAAAATCGAATTTTCAGGTATTAATTTATCACAAAATAAAATAAATATAGGTTTGGTTCATGCGGATATTTTAACGGATAGTCAGTACAATCCACTTTCGAAGACTGCTATCAAAAATTCGAAACTAGATTACATTGCTGTTGGTCATAATCATAAATTCAGCGAGATTTTAAAGGTATCGGATACATATTTTTCAGCGCCAGGGAATATCTCAGCTACTGGATTTGATGAAATGTCTGCAAAAGGATTTATTGTTGCAAAATTCGATGAAAATGGAAGTAATTATGAATTTGTATCATCGAAAGGTTTGGAAATTTTAAATCACGAGCTAGATATTTCGTTCTATGCAAGCGTTTTGGATATTCGTTATACACTGCAAAAAAAAGCTCATCAAAATATTTTCCTAAATCTAAGTCTGGTTGGCATCAATAATTTCCAACTTGATATCGATGAACTTGAAAATTGTTTAAAAGAAGATTTTTTTGCTGTAAATATTGAAGATTCAACTGATAAACCAGAAAATTTGTGGAGATTTATCGATGAAGATAATCTTTTGGGAGAATTTACGAGAATTATGAGAGTGCGTTATGATAAAGGCGAAAAGGAAGTTTTAACGGCATTGAAACTCGGTTTGGATTCACTGATTTTTTAGGAGATTTTATGTTTATAAAAAAAATAAAAGGAACATATGGGATTTTTCGTGATGAGGAAATTTCGTTTAAAAATGGTCTGAATATCATCAAACGTGACAATGAGTGGGGCAAAACTACACTTATTTCACTCATTAAGGTTATGTTTTATGGAGTAAATACGTCCAAACGTGATAAAAAAGACTTTTTATCAGAAAAAACAAAATATACTAGCGACGTCAATTTCTCTGGCGAAATGTTTGTTGACTATGAAGGTCGCGAAGTTTTAGTAAATCGCTCGCAAGGTGCACGTTCTATGACGTTTGATGCGTATTTTACAGAAAATAATCAAAAAACACCGTTTACTTCTAAGGATTTTGGGAAAAATATGCTTGGTGTATCCGAAGATGCTTACGCAAATAGTGCGTTAATCGAGGCGGACAATAGGCTTATTACGAAAAATTCAGATTTACTTGACCTAATTTTAGCGATGTCTACGACTGGAGATACATCAAAAAGTTTTGACAAGGCGATGAAAACTTTAAAATCAAAAAAACAAATTTTGGCAAAATCTAGTGGTACTTTGAACGAAAATACTGAGCTTTTGCAAACGGTAGAAGGTCAATTGTTTTTGACGACACAAACTGAGCAAGAATTGAAAAGTTTACTGGAAACGAAAACAAATGTTCAAGATTTGCTCGCAAAAAAACGCGAAAGCTACGAGGCAAAATACCGTGAAGTTTCATTGTCAAAGCTTGAGATGGTGGAACGTGCCAACATTATAAAAATCCAATCAGAACAAATATTAGAAGGATTAAAACCAGATTTTTTTGAAAAAGATGTGATTTTAGCTACAAAAAACGCAGTTGAACTTTTCGAGCAAACCGAACAGCTTGAATATGATTTGAGAATAGAGGTAAATCGCTTAGAACAAAAATCTGCACAGGACATTGAGCAGATTAATATTGATAGACAAGCTGAAATTAAGGAAAATTCGAAGGTAGAACTGAAAAAAATTCCTTTTGCTATTGCTATAATTTTTGGTTTGTCAACATTTTTCACCATTTTCACTAATCTTGATTTAGGCGTTTATTCGCAGTATTCTACTTATATTTTGGGAGCAATAACTTTACTTGCGCTTATAATTTCTTTTAGTTCAAATAAAGACCACGGAGACGTTCATTTAAAATATGATGAAAAAATATTAAAACTTGAGCGTGAACTTGAAGATTTGAAGAAAAAACACGCTGATATAGCTTCGAAAATTGAAAAAGCTTTTCAAAATATGACAGAACACGCGAAAAATATTGGACTTTTCCACGCAAAAAGCAAAGAAGATGTACGTAAGCGTATTAATTTTACGCTTGATATAAATGAGCGATATCTTAAAGCTTTGGATTTTGAAAAAAATACACATGAAGATACTAATATCTATAATATGGATAAGGTTCAGGCTTTTGAAAAAGAACTAGAAATTTTGCGTCGTGATTTAAATGAGTGCGAACGTACTTTTAATGAAATCAGCAGCGAAATTATGAAAAATCAGCTAAAACTAGATGGAATTGCTCCGAAAAATCAGCTTTTGCATAAAAAAGAACAGATATCTAAGCAAATTGACGCTATAAATTATCAAATTTCAAGCCTAGACATAGCTATTGAAACGCTGGATTTGGCAAATGAAAATTTAACCTCAAGGCTTTCACCGGAAATTTCTAAAATTGCCTCGCATTATTTCGCAATTTTGACAGAAAATAGATATAGTTCAGTGGTTTTGCAGTCTGATTTCGAAGCTTTTTGCAAAAATCCAGATAATTATAGTTTACTTTCTAAGCTTAAATTGTCAACGGGTACTCGAGAACAGCTATATTTTTCATTACGTCTGGCGATTTGTGATGTACTTTTAGATACACACTGTCCGATAATTTTAGACGACCCTTTTGCATTCTATGATGACCAAAGAATGGCAAAAGCACTCGATTTATTACGACAAATTGCCCAAAATAGACAGATAATATTGTTCACTTGCCACTCGCGAGAAGAAAAATATTTAGAGAATATTTAAAAATTTACAAAAAAACCTTGTATTAAACGTAAAAATATTATAAAATATAAGCAAAGAAACTAATTTTAAATAGGAGGTACTTTTTATGAACGTAAAAAGCAAACTTGGAAATATATCTATTTCAACAGATGTAATTGCTTCAATTGCAGGTCACTCTGCTACAAAATGTTTCGGCGTTAAAGGTATGACTGTAAAAAATGTTACAGACGGTCTTTTTCATCTTCTAAAGAAAGAATCACAAAGTCGCGGAGTTGCTGTTTCAGAATGCGAAAATGGTGGTATTGATATCGTTTTACACCTTGCGTGCCAATATGGTGTGAACATCAACGAAGTATGTAAATCAATCATTGGAGAAGTGCGTTACAGCGTAGAAAGTATGACTGGAATTGACGTTAACAATGTTGATATCTATGTTGAGTCTATTAAAACCGAAGAAATCGGAGGAGTATAATTTTGTCTAATATTACTGG
This sequence comes from Clostridia bacterium, assembly GCA_044426345.1. Classification (GTDB taxonomy): domain Bacteria; phylum Bacillota; class Clostridia; order Oscillospirales; family Butyricicoccaceae; genus CAYJLC01. Next base: position 20,796 of record JAWXUP010000007.1, read on the forward strand.
TGAACTCTATAGAAAAATGCTCATTGAGGGTGCGTTGTCAATAGAGGATATAAAAGAAACTGCAAATGAACTTAATGTTTTCCCTGTGCCAGATGGTGATACAGGAACAAATATGGCCCTTACAATGTCATCAGGATTAAAAGCTATGAGTGAACTTTCAGAGCCAACTTTAAAAGTGGCTGTTGAAAAAACTGCATCTTCGCTTTTACGTGGTGCACGTGGTAATTCAGGTGTTATTTTATCGCTTTTATTCCGTGGTTTTGCAAAATACTTAAAAGAGTTAAATGAAGCTACTGGTCATGATTTTGCATATTGTTTAAATGCTGGCGTTGAAACTGCTTATAGTGCGGTTATGAAACCTGCAGAGGGTACTATTTTAACCGTGTCACGTGTTTCTGCACAAGCTGCTGTTGATGCTGCTGATGAAAATCCAGAAATCACTGTTGCAGAAGTTTTTGAAGTGGTTTTAGAATCTGCAGAAATTGCACTTAAAGAAACTCAATTCCAAAACCCTGTACTTGAAAAAGCTGGCGTTTTTGATGCTGGTGCATATGGTTATATTGAAATTTTAAAAGGTATGCAAAACGCATATTTAGGAAAAGAAATCGTTCGTGCAGAAAAAGTTGAAGTTGTTACGAATACTCAAGCTAGTTTTTCTGAAATCAATCCTGATGACATCAAATTTGCTTATTGTACTGAATTTATCGCGGCAAAAGAAGATCCACGTCGTTCTATTTCAAAACTTCAAGCTATTTTAGATTCAATTGGTGATAGTATCGTTGTAGTTGACGATGATGAAATTGTAAAAGTTCACGTTCACACTAACGAACCTAATATCGCACTTGGCGAAGGACTAAAATTTGGTCCACTTCTTACTGTAAAAATCGAAAATATGAGAGAACAGCACTCAACTAAAATGGTAGAAGAGGCTGCTGCGTTCACTCCTGTTATGGAAATAGCACCAAATGACAAAGCTTATGGTTTTGTTGCAATTTCAGCTGGGGACGGACTTGCTGATGTATTTTCTGATTTAGGTGTAGATGCAGTGGTTCGTGGTGGTCAAACAATGAATCCATCAACTGATGATATCGTTCGTGCTGCAAATTCAGTGCCAGCTGAAACAGTATTTGTTCTTCCGAATAATAAAAATATTATTATGGCGGCTGAACAAGCGTCTTTAATTTGCGAAACTAAGAAAATCATTGTAATTCCAACAAAAACAATCCCACAAGGAATTACAGCTATGCTTAATTTTGAAGAGTCTGAAGATGCGCAAGAAATTGCAAAAGTTATGACTGATAGCATTTCGCTTGTTAAATCAGGTCAAATTACTTATGCTGCTAGAAATTCTGACTTTGATGGTAAAAAAATCAAAGAAGGCGAATATTTAGCACTTTTTGAAGGTAAATTAAACTCAAATAGTAAAAAACTTGAGTCTGTAGTGACAAAACTTGCGAGAGAAATGGTTAATAAAGAAAGTCAATTCGTAACTATTATTTACGGTGAAGAAACTACTGAAGACCAAGCACAAGAATTAACTTCAATCTTTGAAAAATTAAATCCAAGCGTGGAAATAACTCTTATAAACGGTGGTCAACCTGTTTATTATTACATTATTTCTGTTGAGTAAAAAATTTAACCACTATCTTAGGATAGTGGTTTTATTTTGTGTAAATATTATTTGTGCAGATTTTTTATACGGTGGGAGCAAGCCCCCACCCTACAGTATGCATTGTTTTTTAAATAGTGCTAGCTCCCTCCGTCAAAATCAAAGATTTTGCCACCTCCCTCGGAGAGGGAGGCTTTTTTCTTTGGCTCCTTCTTCGAGGGAGCTGTCACCGAAGTGACTGAGGGAGTTTGCACCGTATTTATTACACGGCACGGGCGACCAATGATCGCCCCTACAGGGTGCATTATTTTCACGTATAAATAAATTTATAACACCGTATCAAACGTGCGTGGCACGAATAACGTAAGTTCAAGCACCGAAATAGGCAACTACGTGGTCGAGAAAATTTATCTATTCCACAGCATAAGCGATAGCGAGTTGGAGTACGAGTGGTTAGGCGAACGGATGCCGGATTGCGTACAATAAATAAAAACACCACGCCCCAGATTTTGATAAATCTTTTCGCAAAAAGATTTCGTCTTTTGGATACTTTGGGACGTCCCAAAGTATCAGCCACGCGGCGAGCGAACTGCCGAGAAAAAGGTAGCACTAGCTGTAAATTGCAGAGGCACAAAATAATAAATTTGCATATAAAACAGAAAAAACAACAAAGCTTACAACAAACCTTTTTCGATTTTAAGCGATAAAATCCTATAAACGCTGTCATTTATCGTATCAATAGAGATTTCGCCGGTTTCAACTGCAGTTTTAACGGCATTGTACTGCAAATCTAGGTCTGAAGGAACTAAAATTATGTCAATGCCAGCATTTATTGCCATTACTGCGGATTGTTCTACGCCATAAACCTTGGTTATTGCTTGCATATCGAATGCATCGCTTATAGCAACTCCATCGAAAGCTAAATCTTCGCGTAAAAGGTTGATAATTTCTTCATTAAGTGTGGCTGGAATATCATTTCCTGTTACATTAGGCACGCTGATATGACCTACCATTATAAAATCTACGCTACTCTCAATTGCAGATTTAAAAGGTAAAAATTCTACAGTTTGAAGTCTTTCTAAATCGTGGTTAACAGAAACTGCTCCAAAGTGGCTATCGGCATATGTATCACCGTGACCTGGAAAATGTTTTGCTGCAGCACTCACTCCTGTTTTTTCCATAGCTAATACAAAAGCTGACACCATTTTTGATGATAATAAAGCGTCACTTGAGAATGCTCTATTACCTATAATTGTATTTTTCGAATTCGTGTTAACATCTGCAACAGGTGCGAAATTCACGTTTATTCCTAGTTCTAGAAGTTCCTCGCCCATAACAGATGCCGAATATACAACCTCTTCTATGGTTGTTAATTTTGAGGCGTTCGGAAATCTTTCGTGTTGAATTTTACTATACGCCAATCGCGATACGGTTCCACCTTCTTCGTCAATGCCGATAAAAAGAGGAATTTGTGATAAATCTTGCAAATCACTAGTTAATTTTTGCGTTTGCTCGACAGTATCAAGGTTTTCTGCGAATAAAATCACTCCACCGATATGATATTGTGCAATTTTTTCTGTAATTTCATCATTTACTTGCAAAATTTCTTGTCCGTTTAAATCTTTTCTAAATGCAGGCATAAAAAGTTGCCCAATTTTTTCATCTAAAGACATATTATTTAGCATTTCTTGTACTAAATCTGGTTCTTCTATAATTATTTCTTCTATTTCTGGTATGATTTGAATGGTTTCATCAATTTTTTCTACTATTTCGACTTTTTCATCTATCACAATATTTTCATCCTCTGTTTCGACAGTTGCGACACAACCACTTAATATAAAAATGAAACTAACAATTAAAACAGCGATTTTTCTCATAAATTTCTCCTTAAATTGTTCTTTACTAAGTATATTTTATCACAAAAACTTGAAAAATGCAAAAAAAGAAAGCCTTTTCAGACTTTCTCTAGATTTGTATTAAACAGTACCTTTTGCTTTTGCACGAGTTTGAAATTTTTCTTTGTTTACGATAGCTCTAGTGTGAGTTCCTTCGCCAATTTTACCTTGATCGTCAAATGCTTGTACTTTAAAAGTAAGAATTTTTCCGTCAACTTCGGTAAGTTCAGACACAAATTTCACGTTCATACCAAGTGGTGTTGGAGAAATGTGCGTTACATTAACCAAAATCCCAACCGTTACATTGCCTTCGCCGATTTCTTGTGCTACACATAAGCTAGAAGTTTGCTCCATTTTTGCTATCATAAAAGGCGTTGCTAAAACGTCAACTTCACCACTACCCATTGATGATGCTAACATATGTTCTTCAACACAAATTTTTTGTTCGAATGTCATTCCAATTTTCATAATGTCCTCCATAGTTTTAATATCTTATAGGTTACATTGAAAAAGGCTTTTTGTCAAGTTTAAGTTTTGTCTCCTGACCTGAAAATTATTGACATTATAAATCCAAAAAATATCGATGCTGTAATACCACCAGCTGCTGCAGTGACACCACCAGTCAAAACTCCTAGCAAACCATCACTTTCAACGGCTTTTTCAACTCCTTTTGCAAGAGAATATCCAAATCCCAAAAGAGGAACTGTAGCACCTGCACCAGCAAAATCCACCAATTTTTCATAAATACCAACTGCGGTTAAAACAACGCCTAATGATACGTAAGTCACCAAAATCCTCGCTGGAGTAAGCTTGGTTTTATCTATCAAAATCTGCGATATGCCACAAATCAATCCACCGACTATAAAAGCTTTCAAAACTGCAAAAAAATCCATATTTTCTCCTAATCTATCTTAATGTTCACAAGGTGGCAAATTGCCGGTATTGTTTCGCCTTGCAAACTTGATGTTGTACTCAAAAGTGCTCCTGTAGCTGCAAAAATTACGTTTTTATACGTGCGATTTTCCATATTTTTTAAAATATACGAACAAAGTACGCTAGCAGAACATCCACACCCAGAACCTCCAGCGTGAGCATCTTGCGTATCATCAAAAATCATTTTTCCACAGTCTGTGTAATTTTCTGTGAGGTCAACTTGGTCTTTTTCAAATAATTTTTTGAGCAAATTTGCACCAATTTTACCCAAGTCACCTGTAACAATTAAGTCATAATCAGATGGCTTAGTGCTAGTGTCTACAAAAAAGTTTGACAGTGTGTCATAAGCCGCTGGTGCCATTGCTGCACCCATATTATTTGCATCTTTTATGCCCCAATCTACTATTTTTCCAGTTGTGGCATATGCAATATACGGTTTCTCGTGGTTGTGATTGCCCAAAATAATAGCACCTGACCCTGTAACCGTCCACTGTGAAGTTTGCGGACGTTGACCACCATATTCTAGTGGGAAACGGTATTGACGCTCTGCAGAGCAAAAATGCGATGATGTAATAGCAACTGAACAATTAGAGTAACCTCCGTCAATCGTCATTGCAGATAAAATCAAGCTTTCTGCCATATTTGAGCACGCACCATAAATCCCTATATAAGGAATATCGTCAGAGCGATGTGCAAACGATGAAACCGTGCATTGATTTATTAAATCTCCAGCAAAAATAAATGAAATTTGTGATTTTTTTACTTTTCCTTTAAAAATAGCCTTATCAAGTACAACTTTTTGCATTTCACTCTCTGCTTTTTCCCAGCTGGATTGTCCGAAAGACGTATCAACTTCAATTATATCAAAAAATTCCGAAAGAGGTCCTTCTGCCTCTTTTTTTGACCCAACCGAGGCATAGCCAATAATTGAAGGTGGTGTCTCAAATTCTACTGTATATTTCCCAATTCGCTTGCAATTCATTAAATTAACCTCCAAAAAGTACTAAAATTAGTCCATAAATAACCGAAGTGGATATTCCGTAAACTAAAACTGGTCCTGCGATTACAAACATCTTTGCACCTATACCTAAGATGTAACCTTCGGGTTTAAATTCCATTGCGGCGGCAACTATTGAATTCGCAAAACCTGTTATCGGAACTATCGTGCCTGCTCCTGCAATTTTGGCAATTTTATCGTATAATTTAAGGCCTGTGAGTAGAGTTCCTATGAAAATTAAAATTATAGGCATAATAGTTTTTGCATCAGTAGATGTTAATCCAGTATCTAGCAATAATTCTAAAATAATTTGACCAATTGCACAAATTGCTCCACCGAAAAGAAATGCCATAATCGTATCTTTAATAATTGGTGAATTTTTCGATTCAGACTTCACTAATTCTTCATATTCTTTGTTTATCATATAATCATCTCCGTTTGTGTGTTTTAAATATTTTTTGCGTAAATTATTAAAATATACACAAAATACAAATTAAAAATATATTTACAAATTTTGAATTTAGTAGTATAATAAAAGTAATATCTAAAATTTATGAGATATTTTTTAGCAATATTAGACAAAACATATATTTATTTTTCATAAAAATCAAATAAATATAAAATTTTTTATTTAGTAAAATATAATATATAATGAAGTCTAAAAACTCTTAAATACTGTATATTTTATCAATTGCAGTTTATTTATTAAAAGCGTATAATATATAGTAGATGATACTAATTACTATTAAGCAAAACTGGGAGAAGGATTTTTTATGCAACACACTTTGGGTATCGATATAGGTTCTACAACTGTAAAAATTGCGATTTTAGACAGCGATAAAAACCTGATTTTTTCGGACTATAAGCATCATTTTGCGAATATTAAGGACACTTTACACGGTATTTTGGCAACTTCGTATGAAATTTTAGGAAATATTGATGTAAAACCTGTTATAACTGGCTCTGGTGGCTTAACGCTATCAAAGCACCTTGGCGTGCCTTTTATTCAAGAAGTAATTGCTGTTTCTTCTGCTGTTAAAGAATTATCCCCAAAAACCGATGTAGTTATCGAACTCGGTGGCGAAGATGCGAAAATCATTTATTTTGAAGGAAAAAATGTTGAACAACGTATGAATGGCATCTGCGCAGGTGGTACAGGCTCTTTTATCGACCAAATGGCGACTCTTTTGCAAACAAATGCCACTGGTCTTAATGAATATGCAAAAAATTACGATTCACTATATACAATCGCCGCTCGTTGCGGTGTTTTCGCAAAAACCGATATTCAACCACTGATTAATGATGGTGCGAGCAAGGAAAATCTCTCTGCATCAATATTTCAAGCCGTTGTAAATCAAACCATAAGTGGACTTGCTTGTGGTAAACCAATTCGTGGACACGTAGCTTTTTTGGGTGGTCCGTTGCACTTTTTATCTGAATTAAAATCTGCATTTATTCGTACTCTAAAACTAGATGATGAGCACGTTATAAGTCTTGAAAATACACATCTTTTCGCAGCGATTGGGTCGGCTTTAAACGCTACAGAGGTGTCATATTCTCTTCAAGAAATGGTTGAAAAATTATCTGTTGACATTAAAATGGAGTTCGAAGTTGAACGTATGGAACCTCTATTTGTTGATGAAAACGATTACGATAAGTTTAAAAATAGGCATAGTAAACATAGCGTAGAAAAAAGTGATTTATCTTCTTATGTAGGAAATTGCTTTTTAGGAATTGATGCAGGTTCTACAACTACTAAAATCGCGTTAGTTTCGGAAGAAGGGAAATTGTTACACTCTTTTTACAGCAGTAATAATGGTAATCCTCTTTCGACTGCAATTTCTGCGATTATCGACATACATAAAATATTGCCAAAAACTGCGAAAATTGTTCGTTCATGCTCTACAGGTTATGGTGAGGCATTGATGAAATCTGCATTTATGCTAGATGATGGCGAGGTTGAAACCGTATCTCACTACTTTGCGGCATCATTTTTCAATCCCAAAGTAGATTGTATCGTTGACATCGGTGGTCAAGATATGAAATGCATAAAAATTAAAAATGGCACGGTAGACAACGTTATGTTAAACGAGGCTTGCTCGTCTGGTTGTGGCTCATTTATCGAAACTTTTGCAACATCTTTGCAATATAACATACAAGATTTTGCGAAAACTGCTCTTTTTGCTCCTAATCCGATTGATTTAGGAACACGCTGTACAGTTTTTATGAACTCGAAAGTTAAACAAGCGCAAAAAGAAGGTGCTACTGTTTCTGATATTTCGGCTGGTCTTGCGTATTCTGTTATAAAAAATGCGATTTATAAGGTAATTAAGGTGTCTAGTGCGTCTGAACTAGGCGAAAATATCGTGGTTCAAGGTGGTACTTTCTATAATGACGCAGTTTTGCGTAGTTTTGAAAAAATTACAAATTGCGAGGCTATCCGTCCAGATATTGCTGGTATTATGGGTGCTTTTGGTGCGGCTTTGATTGCAAGAGAGCGTTTTAGCGAAGGTTTTGAAACCACTATGCTAACTTTTGAGCAAATTTCGGAACTTTCTTATACTACAAGTATGGCAAAATGCAAAAATTGTACCAATAATTGCAGATTAACTATAAATAAATTTTCAGATAACCGTAGATATATTTCAGGTAATCGCTGTGAGCGTGGCATTGGTGAGCAAAAAAATCCAAATCCACCACCAAATCTTTTTGATTATAAATTAGAGCGACTTTTCTCGTATAAACCTTTGAAAAATGCTCCAAAAGGTACAGTGGGTATCCCAAGAGTGCTAAATATGTACGAAAATTATCCGTTTTGGTTTACTTTATTCACCGATTTAGGTTACGAAGTGGTGCTTTCACCATCATCAACACGTGAGATTTACGAGCTAGGTTTAGAATCAATTCCGAGTGAATCAGAATGCTATCCAGCAAAATTAGTTCACGGTCATATTGAGTGGCTTATCGCTCAAAAAGTCGATTTTATCTTCTATCCAGCGATTTTTTATGAAAGAAATGAAGTTTCTGGCTCAAATAACCACTATAATTGTCCTATTGTTACATCTTATTACGAAAATATCAAAAATAATATAGATGTAATTCAAAATGGTACGGTTAAAATGGTAAGTCCGTTTATGTCTTTTAATGATAAGCAAAATATTATAAGTCAGTTAGCGAAAGAATTTAATGAAATTCCTCAAAATAACATTGCTCAAGCAGTAGAAAAGGCTTGGATTGAGCTTGAAAACGTGCGTATTGATGTGCAAAAAAAAGGCGAGGAAGTGCTTGAATATTTAGACAAAACTGGCAAGCAAGGTATAATTTTAGCTGGTCGTCCATATCATTTAGACCCAGAAATTAATCACGGTATTCCAGAGCTTATTACAAGTTATGATATCGCCGTGCTAACCGAAGACAGCGTATCGCACCTTGGAAATCCAGAACGTCCGTTAATTGTATCCGACCAATGGATGTACCATTCTAGGCTTTATGCGGCAGCTAGCCACGTTAAAACACGTCAAAATTTGAATTTAATTCAGCTAAATTCATTTGGTTGTGGACTTGATGCAGTTACTACCGACCAAGTTGCTGACATATTGAAAAATAAAATATATACATGCTTAAAAATAGATGAAATCAGTAATTTAGGAGCAGCGAGAATTCGTGTGCGTTCGCTAATTTCAGCGTTAAATGTTCGCAAAAAGAACGTACAAAGACTTGAAATTCCATCTTCTGCTATAGAAAAAGTATCGTTCACAAAAGAAATGCGTGATAAATACACAATTTTGTGTCCTCAAATGTCACCAATTCATTTTGAAATTTTAGAACCTGTTTTGCAGTCTTGTGGCTATAATTTAGTTGTGCTTGACAATGATAATTCACACGCTGTAGATGTTGGTTTGAAATACGTAAATAACGATGCGTGCTATCCATCGCTTTTGGTAGTTGGACAGCTTATCGAGGCACTTCAAACTGGAAAATATGACCTAGACCGAGTTGCAGTTATAATGTCACAAACTGGTGGTGGATGTCGTGCTACGAACTATATTGGATTTATCCGACGTGCGCTTGAAAAAGCTGAAATGTCGCAAGTTCCTGTAATTTCACTGAATTTATCTGGACTTGAAAGCAATCCAGGCTTTACAATCAGCACCAAAATGGTAATGCGAGGACTTTATGGCGTAATTTTTGGCGATATTTTCATGAAATGTGTTTATCGTATGCGACCTTACGAAATCGAAAAAGGTTCGACAGATGCAATGCATAAAAAATGGGTTAAAAGATGTCAAGATTTTCTACTTAAAGATAAAATTACAATATTCCAATTCAATAAAATGTGCAAACAAATAGTCGCAGACTTTGACAATTTACCAATTGATGAGCAATTAATTAAACCAAAAGTTGGTATTGTTGGTGAAATTTTGGTAAAATTCTCACCTGCAGCTAATAATAACCTTGTTAAACTCCTTGAATCGGAAGGTGCGGAGGCTGTTATGCCGGATTTGGTGGATTTTGTACTTTATTGTTTCTACAATCAAATTTACAAAGCGAAAAATTTAGGTACAGCAAAAGTTACTGCGCTGAAGGCTGATTTAGGAATTCGAGCAATTGAAATTTTCCGTGGAGCAGCTGGAAAAGCGTTATCCCAAAGCCGTCATTTCAACGCACCAGCGAAAATTAATCAGCTTGCAGATTTGGCCAAAAGTATTGTTTCAATCGGAAATCAAACAGGTGAGGGTTGGTTTTTAACTGGAGAAATGTTAGAACTTATTCACTCTGGAACTGAAAATATAGTGTGTGCGCAACCTTTTGGTTGTCTACCAAATCACGTTGTGGGCAAAGGTGTCATTAAGGAAATTCGCAAACGATATCCGTTTTCAAATATCGTTGCAATTGATTATGACCCAGGCGCAAGCGAGGTAAATCAACTTAATCGTATCAAGCTTATGCTATCAACTGCACACAAAAATTTACAAGAAGAATAAAGAAAAAGCCTTAAACTAACTTGAGTTTAGGGCTTTTGTTGTCAAAAAATTCATTTTTAAAATAGACTTTTTATCAAAATGCATAATTTTTAATTTTTAGCTTTTACCACTTACCACTTGTGCTATCTTTTTTCTCGCAGTCGCTCGCCGCGTGGCTGATACTTTGGGACGTCCCAAAGTATCCAAAAGACGAAATCTTTTTATAAAAGATTTATCAAAACTAATCTAATTTTACCACTGCGTAAATAATTTTTCTCTGAAAAATTTTTACTTTGCTAGCGTGTGCATTGAAAATTTATTTTAAGGTTAAGGTAAGTTTTTCTTTTGTGCTATATTTTTTCGCTTGCCTCTTTTTTAGATAGTCTGAAACCTCCAAATTTTTTATTGTTTGGAGGTTTTTTGTGCAAAAATATTTTATAGTATGGTAACGGTGGGAGCAAGCTCCCCTCTACAAAGTTGGTACTAATAAATTATAAAATTTCCCAAATATTTGAGCGAGTAAATTTATGTCCATCAACTTCAACTTCAATTGTTGGACACATTATTGGTTTTGAAACAGGGATTATTCCATTAGAAGTTGCAATTATTGTATCTTCACTTTTCGTACCTGTAACCGATGGATTCCAGCAAAATGCTTGGTTTTCTTGGATTAATCCAGGTGTTGAAAAGTCAACTCTATATTCGCGAGCTGCATATCCGATTGGTCCACCTTGGTGATGTTTTAAAAATTCATCGCCATATCCACGCTCTTCATAAGCTTTTTTACCAGCCTCAAGAGCCGATACATATGTGTTACCAGGTATTGAATTTAGCATAAAAGTACAGTCGATTTCAGTATTTTTGATATATTGTTCTTGTAATTCATCTGTAACTGGTACGAAATTTGCAAATCTAGAACAACAAATTACAAGCCCTTTGTAATTAAAATTACCACCAAGCTGAACACGTTCTTTTATTGCGTTAAAAGTTCCAATTGGGTGACGATAATTGTAAATTCTGTGGTCAGCTGCACACATTGTTGAAATTACGTCCATACCTTGCGCACGAGTTTTTGATGCAACACGTCCGATAAGTTCACGTTCAGTTTGTCCAGGGTAAGATTCAGCAAGTGTTTGTTCAATGATACGAGCTGCAAGTAATCCACCAACTTTATAACGTTCAATTTCACCATCAGTTAGTGAAAAACGCATAAATTTCATAGCTCCAGCGATATTTATGCCTCTATCTGTACCAAAATCATAGCCAACAACACCATTTTTCATAATTTTGTCAATAGTTTGGTTTTCAAATTGATTTTCATACCAAGTTGCATAATGAATTTCAAATCCAAGTTCCTCTAGATTTTCTTCGTCACGAACACGAGGTGCTTCAATATTATTTGTGATGGCATAAGTTGAATCGTGAGTAACAAGAAGTCCACAAAGACCTAATTCGCCTTGACCAATATAGTTAGTACCACCACAAGTAAGCCACGCAAAGCTGTCTTGACGTTTCAAATATACGCCATCAAGTTTTTTTTCTTGCATCATTTCGCGAACACGCGCTAATTTTTCTATAAGTTCTGCTGGTTTAGACATAAAATAGTCTCCTTTATTTTAAAATTAGTGTTTTTGAAGATAAACTTCACGATTTTCTGCAGATGAAGTATAAATCGCTTTGATAAGTTCCAAGCTATTTGTTGCAGATTCACCAGAAACTTCTGGTTGTGTACCCGTTAAAAGTGCTTTGATAATATTTTTAAACTGTCTAGCGTGAGCATCATTTTTTTGACTAGAACCTTTTGGAGCAGGAATGCTGTTTTCGTCAGTCAATAATTCTTGCATATAATCTGGAACACCATCTTGGAATGCACAATAAGTTATGTGATTATTTCTAATAATTACCGAACCTTTTTCGCCGAAAATTGCAATTTCACTGTAAATACCAGGATAACAAGCAGTTGAGGCTTCGATTGTGCCAATTGCTCCGTTTGTAAATTCGATAGATGCAACACCTAAATCTTCAGCTTCGATTTCGTGATGTAAAACACGTCTACATTTACCACTAACGCTTTTAACTGGTCCGAAAATGCTTAAAAATAGGTCGATTTGGTGAATTGCTTGGTTGATTAACACACCACCACCATCAGTAGCCCATGTTCCACGCCAAGGTTCGCTGTAATATTCTGTATCTCTGTAGATAATAGAACGTGATGCGCCCCAAGTTAATTTTCCGAAAAGACCATCTTTGATAGCACGACGAACAGCATAAGTTGCATCATCAAAACGACGTTGGAAGATAACACTGAACATTACTCCGTTTTCGTGACAAACTCTAGTCATTTCTCTAGCTTTTTCAACTTCTATGTCGATAGGTTTTTCGCAGATAACATGTTTTTTAGCTTTTGCTGCTGCAATAGTTTGAGTATAGTGCATACTAGATGGAGTACAAACTGTAACTACTTCAACATCTTTACGTGCAAGCATTTCATCGTAGTCTGTGTACCAATCGCAACCGTATTTTTCGCCTAATGTTCTTGCAGATTTTTCTGTAGCACTACAAACTGCAACTAATTTTGCGTGGTCGATTTCATCAATAACTTCAGCTTGAAGTTTTCCTATAATACCACAACCAACTATGGCAAAACCAAATTCTTTCATAATTCCTCCTAAAAACATTGACTAAAAAAGCACCTCGAATTTTGCATTAAAATTTGTTTTAATACGAATTTAGAGGTGCATTTTATTAAATATTGACCTTAAAACACGAAACTATATTAGTGTTTTTGAATGAAAACTTCTCTTTTTTCGTCAGAAGAAGTATAAATAGCTTTGATAAGTTCTAAGCTCGCTGTAGAATCGTAACCAGAAACTGATGGAGTTTTGTTGTTTAAAATAGCCTCAATTGTATCAGAATATTGTTTTGCGTGAGCTTTTCCTAGAGGTTCTTTTCTAGCATCTGGTGTTGTGATTTTTTCTGCAAGATATTCAGGAACTTCGCCTTGAAGTTTGCAGTAAATTAAGTTATCATTTCTGATAATCGCAGAACCTTTTTCGCCAAAAATGCTAAGTTCTGTGTATAAACCAGGGTAACAAGCTGTAGAACCTTCGATAGTACCGATAGCACCGTTTGCGAATTCAACAGTTGCAACGCCTAAATCTTCAGTTTCGATTTGGTGGTGAACAGTTCTTCTACATTTACCACTTACGCTTTTAACTGGTCCGAAGAAGTTTAAAAGTAAGTCGATATAGTGAATTGATTGGTTGATTAATGCGCCACCACCATCAGCAGCCCAAGTTCCTCTCCAACCGTTGTCGAAATATTCATCTGTTCTGTGCCAAATTGTACGAGATGCGCCCCATAATAATTTACCAAAATGACCTTCGTTAGCAGCTTTTTTAAGAGCCATAACAGGATCGTCAAATCTATGTTGTAAAATAACGCTGAAAGTTACGCCGTTTTCTTCACAAGCAGCAACCATTCTTTTAGCTTTTTCTAAATTAATATCGATAGGTTTTTCGCAAATAACGTGTTTTTTAGCTTTTGCAGCAGCGATAGTTGCATCATAGTGTAAACCAGAAGGTGTGCAAATAGAAACAACGTCAATAGCAGGATCTGCAAGCATTTCTTCAAGAGTGTGATAGCATTTACAACCCTCATAACCAGCAGCAAATTCCTCTGCCGCATCAACAGGTATGCTGTATACAGCAACAAGCTCTGCATTGTCTAGTTTGCTGATTACATCACTATGTATTTTACCAATTACACCGCAACCAATTATACCAAATCCAAGTTTTTTCATAAAATCCTCCTAAATAAATTACTTTTAGTAAATCTTTTCCTTTATGCTTAGTATATCATAAAAATAAGATTTTGCAAAGAAATTTGAGTTAAAAAAGTGCAAAATTTTAATGATTTTTTTTTATTTTTTATACCATTTATATATTTTATACAAAAAAAGGCACTGTACTTTATGCACAGTGCCTTGATATTACATTTTTTCAAAAAATACTTTATAACCTTTGTATGCCATGTATACATCAAGTTTTGAAACAACTTCGAATGGAGCATGCATACACAAAACAGGAACGCCAGCATCTACTGTTTCAATATTACGTTCAGCAATCATTCCAGCAACAGTACCACCGCCACCTTGGTCTACTCGGCCTAGCTGTCCAGTTTGCCAAGATACATTACCAGTATCAAGAAGTGTACGGATTTTTGACATCATTTCAGCAGAGGCCTCAGATGCACCAGATTTACCACGAGCACCTGTATATTTCACGATTGCAAGACCGTTTGAAATTTTTGCATCGTTATTTTTTTCAGAAACTTCTGCGAAGTTTGGATCATAGGCATTTGCAACGTCAGCCGACATACAGAATGAATTTTCAAAGCAAACTCTCATACGACAACCAGTATCGATGCAAATATCTTCCATAAATGTTTCAAAATGTTGCGATTTCATACCAGTTAACCCGTCTGAACCGATTTCTTCTTTGTCAACAAGTAAACAAATACTAGTTTTTTCTGGAATTTCGGTCATATCAAACATTGCTCGAGCTGTTGTATAAGTACAAACCCTATCGTCGTGTCCATACGCGCCAATCATACTTCTGTCAAAACCGATATCACGAGCAGGGAAGGCTGGAACTAGTGATAAATCTGCTGATGTAAAATCTTCTTCTGTCATACCATACGCATTGTATAAATATTCAAGCACGAAAAGTTTTACAGATTCTTTATCATCAGTTTCAGAAGGCGTCGCACCAACTAAAACATTAAGGCCTTCACCAGTTACGATTTCTGTAGCTTTTTTAGACATTTGAGTTTGTCCAAGGTGAGGAAGTAGGTCGGTGATAGTGAAAACTGGGTCTGTAGGGTCTTTACCAATGCAAATTTCAACTTTTTCACCGTCTTTTTTGTAAACTACGCCACGAAGTTCTAGTGGAATTGCAAGCCATTGATATTTTTTGATACCACCATAGTAGTGAGTTTTCATCATAGCCAGTCCAGTATCTTCGTAAAGAGGAACTGTTCTGATGTCAATACGAGGTGTGTCTATGTGTGCTGCAGTGATATTAGCACCATCATTTAGTGATTTGTGACCAATAACAGCTAAAACTATGCCTTTTGCACGGTTTTTTGCGTAAATTTTATCACCAGCAGATAATTTTGCACCACGTTTATATTCGACAAAACCGTGTTCTTTTGCTAATTTTTCTATAAAAACAGCAGTTTCACGTTCGGTTTTACATTCGTCTAAAAAAGATTTGTATTGTTCACAAAAATCACGCATTTGGTCATCATATTTATGCATAACAGCTACTTTTTCTTGTTTTCTAAGTAAATTCATAACTTTTCTCCTATACTTTTATAAATTGTTTGGCATTTTTGCTGTAACGAATTTAAATCGCCATCGTTATCTATTATTATATCACAATTTTTAATAAAAAACTCATTATTTTTTTGATTTGATAAACGTTTTTTTGCATAGTCTACGGTAATGCCATCACGAGAGCAAAGACGAGCAAGTTTATGCTCATCACTAGAGATGACGCCGATAACTTTGTCGCAATAACGTTCATATTTCGCCTCGAAAAGCAAAGGTATATCAAGAATTACTATATCGTTATGCATAACATTAAAAAGCTGTTTTTCAAATTCAATTGTTACATATTTATGCGTAATTTCATTTAAAATTGCAAGTTTTTGCTTGTCAGAAAATACAATTTCACCGAGTTTTTTTCGATCAATTTTATCGCTGTCAATTCCGAAAGCTTCGGCAAGTTCGGCTTTCATTTGAGTAGAGTTTTCAAGCAAATCGTGATAAATATCGTCTGCATTGATAACTTTTGCTGATAAATCGCTAAAAATTTTGCTAACAGTAGATTTTCCACTACCAGAACTACCAGTAAGACCGATAATTTTACGAGGATTTAGGTTAATTACGTTAAAACCACTCGATTTTTTCAGTCTATTGGCAACTGCAAGACCTAAACCACTGTCATCTGGACATTGTGCAAAAATTTCTACAACAGGCATTTCGTCGAACAAACGTAGCTTATCAAATAAATTATGAGCTTGCTCATTTATGTCATTTTTCGAGCCGAAAGTTTGCGTGAAGTTGCCATTTATAAATTGTTCGTACTCGTCAAAACATAAAATTCCCGAACTTTTTGTTGCATTTTGGCGTATATAATTTGCTGTATCATATGGATTTCCACATAAAACAGTAACTTTTGCTTTTGGTGCATAGTGGCGATATTTCATACCTGGAGAGCTTACTTTCGCAGAGTTGTCAATAGAGCCACTTACGGCTTTATCGATTAAAACTTCGCCCAAGATTTCCACAAGCTGTGTATGAGTTACACCACCTGGACGTAAAATAATAGGTTTTTCACGCGTTAAATCTAAAACAGTGGACTCCAAACCGACTTCGCAAGCTTTATCAAAAACAACAGCAGAAATTTTTCCGTCTAAATCTTCGACAACGTGTTCGGCAGTAGTTGTAGACGGTCTGCCAGATAAATTCGCTGACGGAGCTGCGATTGGAACACCAGATTGCTCGATGATTTTCAGAGCAGTAGGGTGGTTTGGAAAACGAATTGCTACCGTATCAAGTCCTCGTGAAATTTCGTCTGGTACAATATCTGATTTTTTAAAAATTATAGTAAGAGGACCAGGCCAAAAAGCATCAATTACGCATTTTGCCTCACTTGAAACCACTAAAACTAGCTTATTTAACATATCTAAGCTTGAAATATGCACAATTAATGGATTATCTTGCGGACGTCCTTTTGCTGTAAAAATTTTGCAAATTGCTGTGCTACTAAGCGCATTAGCACCCAAACCATAGACAGTTTCGGTTGGAATTGCAACAACTTCATCACGTAAAATTAATTCACAGGCTGTGGAAATATCAGCATCGTTTGTAGAATTTAGTTTTAAAGTTTTTATAAAATCACCTACTTAAAGCACGCTATTTATTAAAATTCCGACTAAAATTCCACACAAGCAAAACCAAGCCGATAGCGTACCTTTATACATTTGTTTAGATTTTGGTATTATCTCGCAAATCACGATAAAAATCATAGCTCCACTTGCAATACCGAGCGATAAACCAATAATTTCATCGCTAATTTTACCTAAAATCACACCGATAAGACCACCGAGTCCTGTTGCAAGACCAGTAGCAGTTGCGATAAATAGGATTTTTAGTGGTTTCATACCACCCATTTTTAGAGGAATTGACAGTGCCAAGCCCTCAGGAATATCGTGCAGTAAAATCGCTACAGCTATAGATAAACCGAGCGTAAAATCGGTATCGAGTGACACTCCAATAGCCAAACCTTCGGGTAAATTGTGCATAGCAATACCAATTGCGAGTACTGTTCCGATATGTAAATATGAATTTTTTTGGTTAAAAGTTATACACTCAGTGATATTCATAAATAATATACCAATAAGTATACCTAAGATTGTGATTAAAGCGTTAGTTTTTTCAAAAGCGTTAGGTAATAAATCTGAGAAAACCACTGCTAACATAAGACCTGCAGAAAATTCTAAAATACAGCTTAAAAATTTGCTAGATTTTCTTTTTGTGCAAAGAGAAATAACTCCACCAAGACCAGTACCGACTGCACCGGTAAGCGTGCCGAGTAGGGTGAAAAATACAGTTTCATTCATAAAAACACCTCAACAAATTATATGCGAGGTGCTTTTTTATTATTAGTTTTTGTTTGGGAAATGCGCATAATGTGTGATAGAAAAAATCAACTCGTGCCAGCTCCCTCCGACAAAATTAAAATTTTGCCACCTCCCTCGACAGGGAGGCTTTCCGTACAATAAAATTTGCACAAATTAATTAAAAACCATTGAATTTCGTAGGGCGAACTGTGTTCGTCCGTGTATGCTAAAATATAAAATAAAAATAACACAAAATTGTAGGGTACGGCGTCCTCGACGTACCGTAACGCAACAAAATATTTTCGTGTAAAAAACAATGCACCTCGTAGGGGCGGAACTGTGTTCGTCCGTCAAACCGAAACATCCGATTATGTTGGTTTGTCCGTCAAAATCAATGCGTACGTTTAAAATTGAAATGGTCAAATTTATTATACAGTGAACGGTTGGGCGTGGAAACCTAACCCTACGCGATTTGCATTGTAATTTATTCGAAGATATTTTATTGTATGGCACGGACGAACACAGTTCGCCCCTACATTTTACGCACTAAAATTAGTCGCCTTGTTCAAGTAGACGTTTCGCTTGCATATCTGTGATTAAACCGTCGATGATTTCGTCTAAATCGCCATTTAGGAATTGTTCTAATTTATATAATGTCATTTTAATTCTATGGTCTGATACACGGCTTTCTGGGTAGTTATAAGTTCTGATACGTTCTGAACGGTCACCTGTACCAACTTGAGTTTTACGTTCTGCTGCGATTTCTGCGTTTTGTTTTGCAAGTTCAGCCTCGTAAATTCTAGAACGTAGAACTTTCATAGCTTTATCACGGTTTTTATGTTGCGAACGTTCGTCTTGACATTCAACAACAACACCAGTTGGTAGATGTGTTATACGAACAGCTGATTCAGTTTTATTGATGTGCTGACCACCAGCTCCACTAGCACGGAAAACGTCGATTTTAAGGTCGGTTGGGTTGATGTCGATTTCTACATCTTCAACCGTTGGAAGTACGGCAACTGTAACTGTAGACGTGTGAACACGGCCTTGAGATTCTGTTTCTGGAACACGTTGAACACGGTGAACACCAGATTCAAATTTAAGTCTTGAATATGCACCTTCGCCTTCGATTTCGAATGAAACCTCTTTAATACCACCAAGCTCGGTTTGGTTCATATTCATTATTTCAACTTTCCAGCGATTTTTTTCAGCGTACATAGTGTACATTCTGTAAAGTGAGTTCGCAAAAAGTTGAGCTTCCTCACCACCAGCACCACCACGGATTTCAACGATTACGTTTTTATCATCGTTTTCATCTTTTGGAAGAAGTTGCAATTTAAGGTCTTCTTGAAGTTTTTCGATGTCATCTTTTGCAGTTTGATACTCTTCTTGAAGCATTTCTTTCATATCAGGGTCAGTTTCGCCTTGCATAAGTTCAAGTGATTCTTCAACAGTTTGTTCTGCAGTACGTAACGCACGGTAAGCGTCGATGATTGGTGTTAAATCTTTTTGCTCTTTTAAAAGTTTTGCAGCGTTTTTAGGGTCATCATACAGGTCTGGGCTTGAAATAAGTTCGTCTAATTCAAGAAAACGAGCTTCAAGCGCTAATAATTTCTCATTCATATTTATATCTACCTTTCAAGTGGTTAATTTTTTAGTTTGTTGGGTTATTTTTATTTATGTGAAAATTAATTAAAATCACCGAATGATTGTAGGGGCGAACTGTGTTCGTCCGTCACACCAATACGACCGATTTAAATTATAATTATTGCAGATTTATTATTCGTCTACGGTTGATTAGTGAATCAATCCTACGTGTTTGCGATGGTATTTATGCGATGGTATTTATGCGATGATATTTTATGCGTGTCACGGACGAACACGGTTCGCCCCTACGTTTATATCATTACCTATCGTTCAAATAAAAGATGTTTCACAACGGAAAAATATTCACGAATTGAATATAGTATATTTAATGCTGGTCGGTTGGGGATTTCACTACCAATTGCATATGGCGTGAGTCCTTGTACTTCAAGCAACATTCTTGCACGAAATAGGTGGAAATCGTTTGATACGGCAGCAGTTTTACCACTATAATCATCAGGTAAAAGCTCTTTTGCGTATCTAACATTTTCAAAGGTATTTCGAGAGTACTCCTCAAAAAGTATACGGTTTTCGTCTATTCCATTTTCAACTAAGTATTTTTTTGCAACGTAGCTTTCAGAATATGCCTCACCTTCGCCATATCCACCGGTGGTGATAACTATGGTTTCAGGGTGGCCATTTAGGTAATTAATCGCTGTGTCTAAACGAGTTTGGAACGAAAGCGAAGGCACATCGCCATAAATTCCTGCACCGAGGACGATTAATGCATCAAAAGATATTTGGTCATCGCTCTTTTCACCTACTATTATCATTGTTTCGATAATTATAAATGAAATCAGCCAAAGTCCAAGGACTATTTTTCCTATAAGAGATAAAATTTCGAAAAATTTACTATACGCTATGTTTAAATTAGATATTTTAATACAAAAAGTTAATCCAAGCATTGCAATTCCAAGAGATAAAAAGAATAGCACTCCAAAGCTTGCACTTGGAAAAAATACGCAAACAATACCTATTATTGTACATATTATACCCAAAATCATAAGGATTTTTTCAAACATTTAAAGTTCTCCTAAAAGACTATCCCAAGTTTCCATTTTTTCTAGTAATTCCATCTCAAATTGTTCTTTTTGCTCGGAAAGTTCTGCAAGTTTTACAAAATCTGCTGAGTTTTCGCACATTTCAAGGTCTATGCTTGCAATTTTTTCGTCGAGATTTTTAATTTCACGCTCTAGTGTTTTGATTTTTTTCTCAAGCACCTTGTCAACGCCTTTTGGTTTTTCGCTTTTAGGCTTAATTTCGGCAGGCTTTTCAATTTTTATAAGCTCTTTTGGAAAGAAATCAACTTTTCCGTCTTCTTTTGCCTTCAAAAAGTACTCATATGAGCCTTTATACATATAAAATCCATCTTTTGTAAGCTCGATAATTTTATTTGCAAAACGGCTTATGAAATATCTATCATGCGATACGAAAATTAAGCTACCATCGTATTCTTCGATAGACTCTTCAATCCATTCACGTGATATTATATCTAAATGGTTGGTCGGCTCATCGAGAATTAGCAAGTTTACGTTGTCATACATTAATGTGCAAAGACGTAAACGAGATTTTTCACCACCAGATAATTTTTCGACGATTTTCAGTTGGTCTTCACCAGAAAATTTAAACGAGCCGAGACGATTTCTCGCTGTTTGTGTGGTGACATTTTTTTCATATATTAATGTGTCAATTAGATTTCGTTTATCATTTTCAAATTTTACAATTTGAGGCAAGTAGCCCATTTTAAGACCTAAGCCTTTTTTGATATTTCCGGTATCTGGAAGCTCCATATTGAGCAAAATTTTAAGCAAAGTAGTTTTTCCAGTACCATTATCGCCAATAATTGCGACTTTATCACCATTATTCATCTCAAAGCCGAAGTTTTTAAGGATTTGTCGCTCGCCATAAGCTTTTGAAATATCGCGAATTTTAAGCAGTTCCTCGGTTTGATAATCGGTGTTATTGAAAGTTACCGTCATACTTTTTTCTTTTTTTGGACGGTCAGATACGGTCATTTTTGCTATGCGTTTATCTATAGAAAAGGCACGTTTATGCATACGTTCAGTGCCCCATTGATGCATTTTTCGGCTTGCATCTTGAAGTTTTTTAAGTTCTTCTGCTTCACGTAAATGCTGTTCTAATGCACGTTTTTGGCGAACTTCTTTTTCAACAGCATAGTAGCTGTAATTTCCTAAATATTCATCGGTTTTGTGGTCTTCTATTTCGACAATTCTATCGACGATTTCATCAAGGAAATATCTATCGTGGGAAATTGTAACGATAGTCCCTTTGTAGCTCTCAAGATATTTTGAAAGCCAGATTGTAGCGTTCATATCAAGGTGATTGGTAGGTTCGTCTAGCAATAAAATATCGGTTTTCTCTAAGATAATTCGTGCTAAATTTACACGTGTTTTTTCGCCACCAGAAAGTATATTAAAAGGTTTTAGACGCATATCTTTTGAAATGTCAAGCCCGTTACAAACTTTGTCTATTTCGAAATCAAAATTATAACCACCTAAATCATCGATTTTGTTAGAGATTTTACTGTATTCATCAAGGACATCCATATCACCGTCAGCCATTTTTTCTTCTAGTAAACTGGCTTTTTCACGGAGACGTAGCACGTCTTTAAACGCAGATTTTAACACATCTTCAACTGTAGTTTCATCTGTAAAGAAAGGCATTTGGTCGATAATTCCCAAAGTTTGTCCTTTTGAGATTGCAATATCGCCACTGTCGTAGTCTAAAACGCCTGAAATTATCTTGAAAAGCGTAGTTTTACCACAACCGTTTTTCCCGACAATACCTAGTTTTTCGCCATCACGAACTTCTATATCAACGTCAATTAATACAGGCGTACTGCCGAAATATTTATTTAATTTATTTATAGAAATCAAGGCGAAATCCTCCATTTAAAAATTTACAACACAAAACAGACAATGGTAAAATTACCTTGTCTGAGATGTGGGATTTTGTGATTTTATTTACTAAAATTTAGTTGGTTCAGCATATTCAACGCCAAAAGTATCAACAGAAACTTTTGACATAATAACTGGAGCAAGAGGTTTATCTCTAAAGTCAGCTTTTTGGTTTACGATATAGTCTGCAGTGTCCATACCTTCGATAACAGCACCAAAAGCAGCGTAGTCACCATCAAGGTGAGGGGCATCTGAAGTCATAACGAAAAATTGAGAGCCTGCAGAGTCTGGGTGACCAGCACGAGCCATTGATAAAACACCACGAGTGTGTCTTAAATCGTTTTTAAAGCCATTTCTAGCAAATTCACCAGGAATAGTATAACCAGGACCACCCATACCAGTTCCGTCTGGGCAACCACCTTGAATCATAAAGCCAGGGATTACACGGTGAAAAATTTTACCGTCGTAAAAACCTTTGCTGATAAGTGAGATGAAGTTTTGCACTGAGTTAGGTGCGATTTCTGGGTATAGTTCAGCTTTGATAATACCGCCGTTTTCTATTTCAAAAGTAACGATTGGATTTGACATATTTAAAATCTCCTTAAAAATAAATTATATGTATATTATTTTAGCAAATTTATGCCAAAAAATCAACATAAAAAATATGAATTTTAATTTATATTGCAGAAAAAAGTTTTTTGTAGCGTTGAAATCAAGATTTTATTAGTGCAAATTGTATGAATTTCCTTGAATTAATTATTATTTGTAAAATATAAAAAGGCTACAAAAATAAATGCACACCAAAAAGGTGTGCATTTTAAGTTTAATTATTACATTAAAGCTGCGTAATCTTCTACAGTACCGTTGTTGAAGAAACAATCGATGATTTGTTGACCTAGTGGATCAAGTTCATCAGTACGGAATTGTTCAAGTTCTTGTTTGAAGAAGTTGATAAGAATTTCAGCACCAGCATCATAACCATCAAAACCAAGTCTAGTTTGAGTTTCAGGTTGTAAGAATGATTGACGAATATATTGACCATCAATTTGAAGTTTTTCCATAGAATAACCAAATAATGAACATCTAGCAGGAACTAGGTGACGTTCTTTGATTTTACCAGTACCAACACGCGCTAAGAATTCACGAGCTACCCATTCAGGAGCAAAGCCAACTTCGTATACACCGATATGTTGGTTAGGAATTAAAACGTAGTTAGTGTTTGGAGCATTTTTAATTTGGTTTAAAAGAAGGTTAGCTTGTTTGATTTTTAAACCAGTAGCGAATGGCCAGTAAGAACCAACGCCTTCACCGCTCATACCTTTTGTATCAACGATAGATGGGTTGTTATGTCCACGAGGAGAAACAAGACGCCATAACCAAGCTAGTGCTGGTGGAACAACTTGCATAAGACCCATGATACCGTAGTTAGGGTTTTCGCTAGTTGATGGTGGCATACGAACACCGAAAGAACGTACGTCTACTTCAACTGGTTCAGATTCAATACCAGGAATGAATCTTCTTGGGATAATAACACGAGGGTTTGGACAAGGTTTGCCATTTGAATCAAGTGTATGTTCCCAAATTAGACAAGTTGAGTTTGGAGCACCTTGCATATTGAAGAATACAAGAGGTTCTGGTGGGTGAATAGAGATTTTTTCGTAAGTTAAGTCAGTACCGTATTTGTCGATATGATTAACACGAAGGAACCAGCCTTCTTCACCGTCAGTGATTACAAGTTTACCACTATCGTTTTGGATAGATGGGTGACAAGTTGCCATATCATCACAGATAGGCATTAATTTACAAGATTCAGTTACGTTTAATTTGTAAGTTTCACCTGTAATTGTATTTGTAGCAAGAACTAATTTGCCTTCATCATCTTTATGAATTTGTTCTAGCATTTCTGATTTACCACCACCAGAAGCGCCTTCGTGCATGATTACAGTTTCGTTTTCGTATGGAGTGATAACACGAACTGCAGATGTATGAGTTGTGATCCAGCCTTCTTCTTCACCAATTGTAAGAAGGATGCTATAAACACCTTTTTTAGCTGATGGACCTGGATATAAGTTGTAAGAGAAAACTTCGTGCATACCGTTTAAACGGTTGTGAGCAACGATTTGTTTACCATCAAAGTGTGTGTGTCTGAAAGGAGGAGCAAGATAAATAACTGCTCTTGGGTTAAATTCACGATCAAGTTCGTCTACATTAACGAAAGCTTGAAGATCTGCAAGACCTGTTGCGAAACATGCAGAGCTTAGAGGACAAACTAAGATAGAGTCATATCCACTTCTGCTACCACCTGATAAGAAAGGCATAACGATTAATTCTTCGCTAGCTAGCCAATCAAGAGTTTCTTTTCTTACAGTATCCCATTTCATATCTGGGTATCTGTCGGCAAAACGAGGTTTATCAGTAGGACCTTCGTCTGTAATTACCATACAGTTAGGGTCACGTCTTCTCATGTAGTCTTCAGTAAAGTTAACAACAACACCGTTTTTACAACGTGTTACAGTAGCTTCAGGAACCATTTTGCCGTTTACTTCATATGCAACTTGGATTGCATCTGCATTATATGAGCCGAAAGTTAATTTAATAAGCTCATCTTTTGTTGTTGGAACAACAACATTTGGACTTTTTTCACAAATGTCTAAAAGCTCTTGTGAAAGTCCTAACTTAGTTAGTCTTTTGTTCATTGTATACCTCACCTTTATAGTTATTTAAAAATATCTATTACCTATATAACTATATCATATAATAAAACTTTTGTAAAGTCAATAAAATTTTGTGAAAAATAAAACAAATGGAACATTAAATAAAAATATTGCAAAACTAAGGTAAAAATTTGGCAAAATTTATAGGATACAGCTAAAAAAATGAAATATTCAAAAAATTAAAATTCAAAGTTGACATATTTTTTAACATATTGTATTATATAAGTATCACAAAAAAGGAGAATGAAAATGAGCAGAAATATGAAAAAGAAAAATAATCGAAATATGCAGAATAGAAATTCATCAAATAAGGCAGCCCAAAAAGAGAAAAAAGCTATCTTGTATACAGTGTTAGCCTTTGTATTAGCAGTTGCAGTTTTGTTTGGAATTAATGAAATTTCTAAAATAAGAAATGCGAATCAAGTAGAATCAGCTACAACAGAAACTACGACAGAAACAACTACCGATGAAAGTGAAGAAGTTTTAGAAGAAACAAAAGCTTTTGAAGTTTTATATACTAATGATGATGGTAGAGAAGTAACACATACTGGTGTTATTACTGTTGACGGCGATAAAGAAATGAAATTCGAATTATTTGGCAATATAGCACCAATAACAGTTGAAAATTTTGTAGGATTAGCTAACGAAAATTTCTATGATGGACTAATTTTCCACAGAGTAATCGAAGACTTTATGATTCAAGGTGGTGACCCTCTTGGAACAGGTAGTGGTGGCTCAGATGAAAATATCGTAGGTGAGTTTACACAAAATAACATTGCTAATGATATTTCGCACGAAAGAGGCATTATGTCTATGGCACGCTCTAGCGCTATGGATTCTGCATCATCACAATTCTTTATTATGCACGCTGACGGCACATATTTAGATGGCTCGTATGCAGCCTTTGGTGAGATAATCGAAGGTATTGAAGTTGTAGATGAAATCGCAATTGTAGAAACAGATTCGAGCGACAAACCAACTACAGACGTTGTAATTACTAGCATTGTAATTGACTAGAAGGTAGTACTAAATTAATAAATAAAAGTTAGAGTTTTTATTAGGCTGAAATTTTACTTTTATGAGAGTGAGTGATATTTATCCTATCCGTAATAACGCCCGAAACAATTTTATATATGATACTTATCTGCGCTTGTGCGGCTATTATTCAAAGAATAACCGGATTTGGATTTGGGATATTTGTTATGACGCTTTTTCCGTTATTTATGTCGAGTTACTTAGTTGCTGGAACGGTTTCAAATTGTCTCGGATTGGCGACGAATATTTTCGTTGCAGTTCAGGTATATAAAGATGCAGATTTTAAACTCATAGTATTACCACTTTGTGGTTACTTTTTGACGTCATATATATTTATTTCACTTGCTTTAGAGCAGAGTGATTCTAGATTGCAGATTTATCTAGGGATATTCTTGTTTGTAATTGCTTTGTATTTTATGTTTATCAATAATAACATTAAAATTAAGCCTACAAAATTAAATGGATTTTTAGCGGGAGCTCTAGGTGGAGCAATCGGTGGATTTTTTGGCGGCGGAGGAGGACCTCCTGTAGTTGTTTATTTTATGGCAACAACGCCATCTGTAAAGAAATATTTCGCAACAGTGCAAACATATTTTATGATAGGTTCAATGTATTCTGTAGCAACGCGTGCCTCAAAAGGACTTGTAACAGCAGAAGTAATGTCCTATTGGGTTATCGGTGTTATAGCGATTATAATAGGGCTTGCAATCGGTAAAAAAATGCGTGGAAAAATGGACGATGAACTAGTTAAAAAACTGGTATATTGTTATATAGGTATCAGTGGACTAATCCTTGTATTTTCAGCATAATTAAATAATTAACGCTATGGTTTTTTGCCATAGCGTTTTTTTGATTTATATTGAAAAATGATGCACACGGTGTGACGGACGAACACAGTTCGCCCCTACAGGGTGCATTGTTTTTTTGTGCGTTAATATTTTGTTGCGTGGTAACGGGCGAACGCAGTCATAGTTCAGTATATTATTTAATATTTTGTGAAAAATTATTGCGTGGCACGGTACGTCGAGGACGCCGTACCCTACGATGTATTTAAAAAAAATTATAAATATCCGTAACACTTCTTATGTCCACTGTATAGTATGTAAAAGAACAAAGTTGAAAGGAGGAAAACGAAATGTGTAACAATAATAATTGCGGAGGCTGTTCTCCTAATTGTGGCTGTCAATCTGACTGTGGTTGCAATTCTTCAAATTACGGTAGCTTTGGTGGCTTTAGTCAAGATTATATCTGGATTATACTAGTTGTAATTATCATTTTATTCGGCTTTGGCGGTTTTGGTGGTGGCTTGGGTAATAATGGTTGTAAACCAAATCCTTGTTGCTAAAAACATACTATTAAACTTGTGGAAAGGAGGAAATTTTTATGTATAACAATTATTGCGGTGGCAGTCAAGACTGTTTCTGGATTATTTTGCTTGTTATTATTGTGTTGTTCTGCTTTGGTGGCGTAGGAACTAACGGAAATTACTGTTGTCCTAAACCAGAATGCGACCCATGTTGCAGACACGATTACAATCCATGCTGCTAGAAATTTTACGTATAGTTTAATTTAATAGCAAGTGTACTTAAAGTTATCCACTGTTTCCACAAATTTATCCACAGGGAGAAAATAGTGGATTGTTCAAGGTAAGCAATGTATTATAAAAGTTGATAAAATAAGGGTATAATCGCAATAATTACGATTATACCCTTTGTTTTGTTGTAAAAATCTGTATTTTTATTTTATGCAAAAATGCATTTATGATGAATAAATATGCAAATTAAGAACTTGTACTATTATATTTCTTTTGGTAATACTATATTTAAAATAACACCAACAACTACAGAAATAAACGCACCAGAAAGAGAAATGCCCAAAAATTCTATACTAGAGCCTAGACCTAATCCTAAAACTAAAATTAATGTAACAATTAGTAGGTTTCTTGAATGACTGAAATCAAGGTCAGATTCAGATAAAGTTCTGATACCAACAGAGGCAATCATACCGAAAAGAACTAGACAAACACCCCCCATAACAGCTCCTGGAATAGTTTGTAAAAATCCACCAAACGGAGCAATGATACCTAGACATACAGCTAAAATTGCAGTTAGTCTGATAAGTGCTGGATCGTAGTTTTTAGTAACAGCAAGTACGCCTGTATTTTCAGAATAAGTTGTGTTTGCAGGTCCACCTAAGCAACCAGCGATGATTGTAGCAACACCATCACCAGCAAGCGTTCTGTTTAAACCAGGGTCTTTGAAAAAGTCTTTGCCAACAACAGCACCATTGGTTGTGATATCGCCTAAATGCTCCATAAAAGTAACGAAAGCTATAGGTGCGATTAATAAAATTGCGTTTATATCGAATTTTGGAAGAGTTAAGAAATCTCCACTAAAGTCGAAAGGATTATTAAACCAAGCACTTAAATCTGTAATTCCAGAACTAGCAAAAAGACTAGTGATAGGCGAAAAATCAACAAAAGCTGTGTGGAATAAAATATCTGAACCCAAGGCGCATATATACCCTACAACAATTGCAAGCAAAACTGGTACAAGTTTGAAAAATCCTTTTGTGAAAACTGAGATTACAACTATTGTTGTCATAGCGATTACAGCTAGAGTCCAATTTGCAGAGGCCATTGAAACGCCAGTTGGAACAAGTGTTAACCCGATAACTACAATTACAGGTCCTGTAACTACTGGTGGGAAAAGTGAACGAATACGTTCTACACCAACGAAATGCACGGCTAGTGATAATAATAAATACATAAAACCAGCACAAATAATACCACCTTGAGCATATTGCACGCCCATACTATTTACAATCAGTGTAATTGCAGGAATAAACATAAAGCTAGAGCCTAAAAACGATGGTACTTTGCCTTTTGTAACGATGTGAAATGCGATAGTTCCCAAGCCTGCTGTGAAAATTGCAACACTTGGATTTAGTCCAGTTAAAAACGGAACTAGAACAGTTGAACCGAACATAGCGAAAAGATGTTGAAAGCTTAGTAAAAAGTTTTTAAACGTAAGCTTTGGCAAAAAAGTTTTTGCATTCATAAAAATATAAAATTCCTTCCTATTTATAATTCCAACTAAATATTATAAGGCTTTTAAGCGTGTTTGTCAAGCATAGCCTAGCTTTTTTCACTGAGCATTTTATTTAAAATACTACCTTGGATAATCACCATTGACGAGAAATACAACCACATCATAAGAAACATAACAGCACTTAATGAACCGTAAACTACACCGTAATTTGAAAAATGTGCTATGTAAATTGAAAAAGCACCAGAAAGTATAAATAAAGCGATTACCGCACAAAATGCTCCCGCAAAAACACTCTTAAATGTTTGCTTTTTTACAGGTACAAAGCGATATAGTAAGATTAAGATAAGGAAAAAGTATGAAATAGGAATTAAATATCTAAACATACTGAACAATTTTTCCACAATCGGTGGAAAAGTTATAAATCTGTAGATTAATTTTAATATTGCTCCACCAACTACACTTAAAATCAACGTCAAATACACCGATAACATCATTGAAATAGTGAAGAAAAATGATTTAATCATCGATAGTTTAGGCTTTTGAAAGCCATAAATGTTGTTTATTATATGAAAAAGGCTGTTTACATAACGTGTAAATGACCATATCATTAAAAATAAACCTAAAAACAGTGGGACTATATTGTCAGAACCCGATAGATATTCCAAGTAGTCGGATACTATAATTTGTAACTCTTTAGGGAAAATATCAATGTAACGATATAAATCAATTGTAGAAATGTTAATAAGTCCAAGCACTGAATTTAGAAATATTATCAGTGGGAAAAATGAAAACATTAGATAATAAGCTAAATTTGCACTAGAACGTGACACACCGTAGTGAAAATAGTTTTTTACAAAATTTATTATAAATTTAATCATTAAATTCCTCTTTTGCCAGTTTATACTCCTCAAAAGTATCGATATCCTTATTTACACATTTTATGACAAGTTTATCAAATTTATGCATTTTTATAACTTTTTTGCCACCGGTATCGCCTTCAAGTTTCAATAAATCATTATAGGTATACTTAGGGAATACTACAGGATTTTGAGGTGTATCACCAAAATACGGCACTAAAATATCAGTTTTGAAGTTTGAAATGAGTGAATTTACCATTTCTACATCTAAAAATGGAGTATCACCACTGATAAACATTAGTGAGGGCTTATCAAAAAAATATTTCGTGCCAAGTTTAATGCTCTCGCTTTGACCTAAATGTGACTGTTCATTTTTTACGAATTTCACGTTATTTTTAACGCAAATATCAGCGATTTCTTCATAAGATGTAACAACGATAATGTCAGATAAATCAGATTTTGTGCAAGCTTTTAGAGTATGCTCAAAAATCGTCATATCATTTAGTGGGAGCAGAAGTTTATTCTGCCCCATTCTTTTTGAAAGTCCAGATGCCAAAATGACACCACAAACGTTATTTTTGCTCATTTTTCATACCCATAAATACTTTTTCAGGGGTTATAGGAAGAATATTTGCACGAACGCCAACTGCATTTGCGATAGCGTGTGCAATTGCTGGAGCTGGTGTGTTTATTACAACTTCACCGATTGATTTTGCACCAAAAGGCCCAGTTGGTTCGTTTGATTCAGCGAAATTCACGTGGATTTTGCCGATATCCATACGCGTAGGAAGTTTATATTGCATAAAGCTGTCAGTAACCATTTTACCTTTGTAATCGTAAACAACATCTTCGTATAAAGCAAGTCCGATGCCTTGAACGATACCACCTTCGGCTTGAATTCTAGCTAGACTTTCGTTGATAACCGTACCACAATCGACGTATGAAATATAGTCTACAACGTCAACTTTACCAGTTTTTGGGCAAACTTCAACTTTGGCAAAGCCTGTCATAAATGGTGGTGGAGAAACTGCGCTACCGTGTGATGCTGTGGCTACAAGTTGGGTATTAGCCGTACCAACAACCGAGTTTTGTGCAAGCGTACTTAAATCTAATGTTTTATCGCCAAAACTTATTATGCTACCATCAAATTCAAGGTAATCTTTGGTTGTACCAAAATATTTTGCACCCTCTGAAAGTATTTTATCTAACATATTTTCAGAGGCTTTTTTAACTGCCATACCAGTAACATAAGTTGTACTTGATGCATATGAACCAGGGTCAAACGGAGAGATATCAGTATCAACGCCATGAACCATAATTTTACTAATGTCCACCATTAAAACTTCGGCTGCCATTTGTGAAAGAATAGTGTCAGAACCAGTACCCATATCGGTTGAACCAACCATTAGAGTGTAAAATCCATCATCATTAAGGCGTATTTCGATAGATGCTGTGTCGATATTTGAAATACCAGAACCTTGCATACACATTGCCATACCAAGACCTTGAATTTTACCATTATCTAGTACTTTTCTTTTGCTTTCCTGAGACCAACCGATGTCTTTTGCACCTTTTTGTAAACAAATATCGAGTGTAGATGAATTTAAATTTTCGTTATAATACATAGGCATTTTTTCATCAACACGTGGAATATTTTTCAGTCTAAATTCCAGTGGGTCGATGCCGATGATATCGCAATACTCGTTAACTGCACTTTCAACTGCAAAAACACCTTGAGTAGCACCATAACCACGAAAAGCAGCAGCTGGCATTAAGTTTGAATACACAACATCGTATGAGAATTTTGCAGAGTATGCTTTGTTATATAAAGGTAATGTTTTGTGACCAGAAAGCCCAACAGTTGTGCAACCGTGTTCACCATAAGCCCCAGTGTTTGACAGGGTGTGAACGTGCATAGCGTGGATATTTCCTTCAGAGTCACCACCGATAGTAACTTCAATTTCCATTGCGTGACGGCTATTTGAACAGTTAAAAGTTTCGTGTCTATCATAAACAATTTTCGCTGGTTTTTTAGTGATATGAGTAACCACAGCTGGGTAAAATTCTGATACAACCGTTTGTTTTGCACCAAAACCACCACCGATACGAGGTTTGATAACACGAAGTTTTGACGCTGAAATACCTAGTGAACGAGCAACTATTCTACGAACGTGAAACGGAACTTGAGTTGACGTTATGATGTTCATTCTGCCCGTGTAGTCAAGATACGTATAGGTCACAAAAGGCTCCATCATTGACTGAGCTTGAGCCGGCATAAAGTATTTTTTTGTGAATTTTACAGGAGCATTTGCCATATTTTCGTCAAAATCACCGTGAATTTCACAGCCACTCGCACAAATATTACGTTTTACATCGTTTCCTATGTCAAAATTCAAATGATAATCATCTTCGGTATGAATTACTGTTTCATTGTCAATAGATTTTCTGAAATCGAGAACCGGTTCTAGTACGTCATAAGTTACTTTGATGAGTTTCATCGCACGGTTTACGCACTCTTCGTTTTCACCAGCAATAATCGCAACTGGGTCACCAACATAACGCACGGTGTCATCTAAAATTACACGGTCATACGGAGATGGCTCAGGGAAAGTTTGCCCTGCGTTTGTATATCTATGATGAGGTACATCTTTGTGAGTTAAAACACATTCTATACCAGGAACTTTCATCGCAATGTCGGTTTTTATGTCCAAAATTTTAGCATATGCGTGAGGCGAGTGCAAAAGTTTTACTATAAGACAATTTTTTGGTGCTAAATCATTAGTATAAACAGGTTTACCTGAAAGTAGAGCCTCGCTGTCGATTTTTTTAACTTTTTTTCCGATATAACTCATATTACACCTCTAAATACTTTCTAATTGCACGAAATTGACCTTCGTATCCTGTACATCTGCAAAGATTTCCAGATAAATAGTGCGAAATTTCATCATCGGTAGGATTTTTAAGCGTACCTTTCATAGAAACCACGTTCATAATAAATCCTGGTGAGCAGAAACCACATTGGTCAGCACCTTCTTCGGCTATAAATTCAGCAAAAATTTTAGCCTCGTCAGCAATTCCTTCAAGTGTTTTTATTTCCTTGCCATCGCATGAACATGCTAAAACAGAGCAAGAAAGAACAGGTTTATTATCTAAAAATAGCGTACAAAGACCACAGTTTGTAGTGTCGCAACCACGTTTTACGCTCATAAAACCTTGTTCTCTTACGAAATCAAGTAGCACCATACTAGGGTCTACGTCTTTTTTATATGTTTTTCCGTTTATTTTAACTGTAATTATCATATTAAACCTCCGAAATTGCATCTGTTAGCAAAATTTTTGTAAGTTCGCGTCTATAATCAGCTGACGCACGCATATTTGTGCCAAAATCAAGTGCGATAGCCTCGTCGATAGTTGACACAAGTTTTGCTTTGTGAGGACGAGCGCCGACTGAGATTTTTGTATCATCGCCACATTTACACACGCAAACTGCGATAACAGGGAAGTCTGTTGCTTGATTTCTGAAAGATTTATAGCAGATTTTTTGTGCACGTTTTGGAATTTTTACGTATTCTAGCACGTCTTTTTCAAAAGGCATTTCAGCGAATTTTACAAGTTCGATTTCACCGTGTTTTGCAGTGCAAACGATGGCATCAAGAGGAAGTATTCCTGTTAAAATATCCGAAAAACCAAATCTTCCGAAAATCGAACCACCAACAGTTGCCGTGTTTCTAAATTGAGTACCAACGATGTGATGGGTCATATCTTTAAAGAGCGTACCAAAGTTTTCTTGCAATATTTCACTGCGTTCGATGTCTGAAAGGGTAGTCATTGCACCGATTTTCACGGAATTATCGTCTTCTTCTATAAAATTTAGACCGATTTTTGAAATATCAATTGCTGTATGCACGTTTTTATCTTGCAATCTTAGCCACATATTGCCACCTAAAATCACATTAGATTTTGTTTTGATTAGCGTGTTGTAAGCGTCTTTCACGTCTTCGGCTACGTAGTAGTTTGTTATTTTAAACATAAATTCCTCCAAATTTATAGATTTTTATCAATAATATTTATGATATCTTTTGCAACTTTATCGCGATTAAAAAGTGTTATTTCTAAAGGATTGAACATTTTTTTGTATCTATCTAAAAAAAGATGATCACGTTTTTTGAGTACTGCAATGACAATTTTGTCAGAGTTTAAGAGTTTGTCGAGTGTTTGTACAAATTTATCAGATTTGCTTTCGAAAACACCAATTTCATCAATAATTGCGATGCGTTTATCAGAATTTAAGCAGTTTTGGGTTAAATGCACACCAAAATCATCAAAAATCTCGCTGAAAACTATCGGCTTGAAATCGCTATCCATTCGTGCGATGATATTTTGTTTTAAAGGGCTATATAAATTTAAAATATCCGAAAGAAAAAAACCTTCACGTTTACCATTTTCAAAAAATTCACGTGTGCAAAAACCACAAATGTCATCTGGAAATGCTTGTAAAATCTTGTTTATAATCGTAGTTTTTCCGATATTTATATCGCCAGTTATCATTATAACCATAGAATCACCTAATTTACCCATTTTATTTAATTATACTAAAAATTTAAGTTAAAATCAAGCAATAAATAGTAAGTATTACGAAATTAAAATTTAAGTTTTTGTAAATTTTTACAGTAATATTGAAACTTTTTTTAAAACATAACGTCAAATATAATGAGGAGGTGGTAAGTTTGAAAAATCCAAGATTAATAATAGTTATAGTTTTATCAGCAATTGTGGCCATTGTTATGATGTTACAAAATACTTTTGGAAACCCATTTTCCTACCTTACAAATGTCTAGTACTATAAAAAATTAACACTCTGAAATGATAATATTATAACATATACGCAATGAAAAAGACGTAACTTTATCGGTTACGTCTCAGTTTGTCAAAAAACTAATTTTAAAAATAGACTTTTCGTCAAAATATACAAATTTTTTGTTTTGTGCCTCTGCGATTTACTGCCTGTGCTATCTTTTTTCTCGGCAGTCGCTCGCCGCGTGGCTGATACTTTGGGGCGTCCCAAAGTATCCAAAAGACGAAATCTTTTTATAAAAGATTTATCAAAACTAGCCTAAATTTATCGCTGCGTAAATAATTTTTCTCTGAAAAATTTTTACTTTGCTAGCGTGTGCTTTAAAATTTTATTTTAAGGTTAAGGTGAGTTTTTTTCTTTTGGAAATATTTTTTAACTTGTCGGTTTTTTGACAGTATAAGACGTAACTTTATCGGTTACGTCTTTTGCTATTTTATTAATCATTGAATTTTTGTGGAGTAACTTTTTTTGCTGTGTCATCATAGCGTTTTTTGTGGTCACGACGATCATCACGTCTACCACTACCAGAACGACCAAAGTCACGTCTGCCACCGTTGTCACGTTTTGCAAAATCACGTCTGCCACCATCACGTCTACCACCACCAGAACGACCGAAGTCTTTTTTAGTGTCGATAACAGTTTTTGTTTCATGACCACAGATTGTACAACCAACCATAGATTCCAATACTTTGTCAACGTCAGCTTTAAGAACAGACACGATAGAAAAACCGTCAAAAATTTCGATTTTACCAATATTTTTACTTGTAATACCAGTTCTTTCAGTGATAGCACCAACTAAATGGTTTGGAGCTACACGTTTATTTCTGCCAATATCAATTTTTAGTTTTTGGAAATCATCGTTGTTAGCGTGAGTTCTGTGTTTGATTTGCTCGATTGTGTGAAGTGCGCTGTCTAATTTTTGGAAGTGAATTTGAAGTGCTGCTGCTGCAATTTGTTCAGCAGTAAATTCTTTTTCCATTAGAGCTTCAACCATTTTTGTATAAGTTTCAGCAACTTCACCGTTTATAACTTCAGCTACAGTTTCGATGTTTTTATTTGTATTTTCTTGTTTGATATCTTCAAAATTAGGAATTGCAGTTTGGTCGATTGTAATTTTAAGGTCACGTTGCATATCACGAAGTTCGAATTGTTGACGTCTGCCACTTAAAATCGTAATAGCTGTACCAGTTTTTCCTGCACGGCCTGTACGACCGATACGGTGAACGTAATATTCGCTGTTTTGAGGGATATCATAGTTTATAACGTAGTTAATGTCGTCAACGTCGATACCACGAGCGGCAACGTCAGTCGCTACAAGGATTTTAGCACTGCCACCTTTGTAAGCGTTCATAACTTTTGTACGTTGTTCTTGTTTCATATCACCGTGAAGACCAAGTGCTTTGAAACCAGATTTATTAAGGTTTTCTTCGATTTCATCAACCATTTTTTTCGTATTACAGAAAATCATAGCTAAATCATTTGAATACATATGCAAAAATAGTTTTAAAACGTCCATTTTTCTGCCCATTGGAACGTCTACGTATTTTTGAGTAATTTTAGCAACAGTTTGTTTTCTTGCAACTTCGATAGTTACAGGTTCTCTTTGGAACTCTTTTGTAATTTGCATAATTGCAGGTGGCATTGTTGCAGAGAAAAGGATTGTTTGACGTTCTTCAGGAGCGTCTTGTAAAATCGTTTGAATGTCTTCTTTAAAGCCCATTGAAAGCATTTCATCTGCTTCGTCAAGGATAATCATTTTAAGGTTTGTAAGTTTTAAAGTTTTACGGCGTAAGTGATCCATAACACGACCTGGTGTGCCGATTACAACATTTGCACGTTTAAGGTTTAAAATTTGACGGTCCATAGGAGAACCACCGTAAACTACGGCTGTTTTAATACCTTCTGCAAATTGAGTTACTTTTTTGATTTCCTCAGCTACTTGCATTGCAAGTTCACGAGTTGGGCATAAAATAAGTGCTTGAGCAGTTCTTTTAGACTCTGTAGTGTCAATCATCTCAACCATAGGGATAGAAAACGCCATAGTTTTACCAGTACCTGTTTGAGATTTACCGATTACATCGGCACCTGTTTTAATAAGTGGTATTGCTTTTTCTTGGATTTCTGTTGCATTTTCGTAGCCAATTTGCTCGATAGCACGTAAAACGTCAGGGTTTGTTACTAATTCTGTAAAGTTCATTAAGTTCCTCATTTTCATTTGTTGGTTAAAAATAGAGGACACCCATAAAACACACATACCCCTGCTTTTAACATATTTTGTCAGTAACTAATAGTATAACACATTTTTGTAGTATGTGTCAAATTTATTATTAGTTTTTTGTATAATAAGTAGAAAAAATGCATGCTTGAAATCAGCACATAATTCCACACTTTGATATAATTATACAATATATTTATTTCTAAAATACTACCAAAATATTAACATTTAAAGTTTTTTGTTTGTTTATATCGCTAATTTTTAATTTTGTTTATTGTAATTGTAATGATTATGTGATAGGATAATTGTAATACCATAATAAGGAGAACTTGTATGAAAAATTTTAGAAATTTAACAATGCTGACAGATTTTTATGAAATCACTATGGCAAACGGTTATTTTGAAAATAAAATGGCAAATCAAAAAGCATATTTTGATATGTTTTTTAGAAAAGTGCCAGATGATGGCGGGTATGCTATTTTAGCTGGTATAGAACAACTTGTAGAATATCTTGAACACATTAAGTTTGAAGATGAAGATATAGAATATTTACGCTCAAAAAATCTTTTTTCTGAAGGTTTTTTAGAATATCTTAGCGATTTCAAATTCGAATGTGATGTATATGCAATTCCAGAAGGAACTCCGATTTTCCCTGGAGAACCAATTATCACTGTAAGTGGACCTATGATTCAAGCTCAGTTTGTTGAAACAGCTCTGCTTTTAACTATAAATCACCAATCACTTATAGCAACTAAAGCAAATCGTATGGTAAAAGCTGCTGAAGGTCGTCCTATTATCGAATTCGGAGCACGTCGCGCGCAAAGTTATGACGGTGCTATTTTAGGTGCAAGAGCAGCGTATATCGGTGGCTGTGCAGGTACTTCTTGTGTTATGACAGACCGTGACTACGGAGTTCCAGCAGGTGGTACAATGGCGCATAGCTGGGTTCAAATGTTTGACAGCGAAGTTGAGGCTTTTGAAACTTACGCAAGGATTTATCCAGAGGGTTGCGTATTTTTGGTTGACACATATAATGTATTGAAATCTGGTGTGCCAAACGCTATTAAAGTATTTGATGAAGTATTAAAACCACAAGGACTTCGCCCAAAAGCAATTCGTTTAGATAGTGGTGATATTGCATATTTATCAAAAAGAGCGAGAATTATGCTTGACCACGCTGGATATCAAGATGTTCAAATTATGGCATCAAACTCATTAGATGAATTTTTAATTCGTGATTTAATAACGCAAGGTGCAAAAATCGACTCATTTGGTATCGGTGAAAGACTTATTACGTCAAAAAGCGAACCAGTTTTTGGTGGTGTATATAAATTATGTGCTGTTAAAAACAAAGAAGGTGAAATTGTACCGAAAATTAAAATTTCAGAAAACGTAGAAAAAATTACAAATCCTCACGTAAAACAACTTTATCGTCTATTTGACAACGAAACTGGAAAAGCAATCGCTGATGTACTTACGGTCTATGATGAAGTTATAGATGAATCACAACCATACACAATTTTCCACCCTGTACATGTTTGGAAACGTCAAACTATTACTAATTTTACAGCAAAAAAACTACTTGAACCGTTGTTTATAAAAGGAAAATGCGTATATAACAAGCCAGACATCGAGGAAATTCGTTCATACTGCAAAGCGCAAACAAACACGTTATGGGAAGAAATTTCTCGTTTTGAAAATCCACAAAACTACTTTGTAGACTTGTCTCAAAAATTATGGGACGTTAAACAAAACTTATTAAAAGGCAACTAAGGAGCTAAAATTATGCAAATAGCAATGACACTAGCAAATCAAATTCTTATAATGTTTCTACTTATGGGAGTTGGTATTTTTTCGTACAAATTAAAATTTTTCACAGAAGAGGGTATTCGAGATCTGAATAATTTTCTGGTTGTAGTAATTGTAATCGCAGCAATTTTAGATCCATTTACAACATCGGATTATAGTCCAGAACGTGTGAAAAATCTTATAATTGCCTCTATTTTGGCACTGTTTTTCAATTTAGTAGGTATTTTAATAAGTACGCTTGCGTATAGTACGAAAAATTTAGAGTCAAAAATTTCAATTTTAGCTAGCGTTTATCCGAATAGTGGATTTATGGCATTGCCACTTTTATCAGCAGTTTTTGGTTCTGAAGGAGTGTTTTATGGTGCAATTTACATTGCGATATTTAATATCTTTGTATGGGCACATTTAGTTCCACTTTTAACTGATGGACCGAGGCAACCAGCCATTCAATACGTTAAAATAATAGCGAAAAACCCTGTAATTATTGCAATTATAGTATCGATTTTTTTATATGTTATGGATATTAAATTTCCAACACCTATAGCTACAGTTGTAAGTTATATCTCAGGACTTAATACTCCTATCGCAATGATGCTTTTGGGTATGTTTGTGTGCAAGTGCAATGTTTTGAAAGCTTTTACAAACTTTAAAATCTATACAGTTTGTGCAATGAAATTAGTTGTATTGCCACTTATATTCTTGGTGGCAATGAAAATTGTTACGCTATTTTATCCGTTAGACCAAACGGTAGTAGTGTGTCTTCTTATCTCATCTGGAGCACCAACAGCAGGAATTGTTACAATAATGTGCGAAAGATTGGGGAATGATATTGAATACTCAATTCAAATTATGACGCTTTGCACACTATTATCGCTATTTTCGTTACCATTTGTAATTTACTTAGCACAAACTATAATCTAAATACCATATATTAAATATAATTTATTGCAGAAAACGTATTTTATGCGTTCCTAAGCTTGTTGAAAAAACTCATTTCAAAATAGGTTTTTTGTTAAAATGTGCAAATTTTTTTATTTTGTGCCTTTGCAACTTACAGCTAGTGCTACCTTTTTTCTCGGCAGTCGCTCGCCGCGTGGCTGATACTTTGGGACGTCCCAAAGTATCCAAAAGACGAAATCTTTTTATAAAAGATTTATCAAAATTAGTCTAAATTTATCGCTGCGTAAATAATTTTTCTCTGAAAAATTTTTACTTTGCTAGTGTGTGCATTCAAGTTTTATTTTAAGGTTAAGTTAAGTTTTGCTTTTGTGCAATATTTTTTAGTTTGCCACTTTTTTTACAGTCTGACCCAGTCTTAATTTAGACTGGGTTTTATTTTGCGTAAATATTATTTGTGCAGATTTTTTTTCAGCAGAATATTTTATAGCGTTATGACGGGCGAACACTGTTCGCCCCTACAGGGTGCATTGTTTTTCACGTAAAATAAATTCATAACACCGTTCCAAACGTGCGTGGCACGAATAACGTAAGTTCAAGCACCGAAATAGGCAACTACGTGGTCGAGAAAATTTATCTACACCACTGCATAAGCGATAGCGAGTTGGAGTACGAGTGGTTAGGCTAACGGATGCCGGATTGCGTACTCCAAGTAAAAACACCACGCCCCAGATTTTGATAAATCTTTTCGCAAAAAGATTTCGTCTTTTGGATACTTTGGGACGTCCCAAAGTATCAGCCACGCGGCGAGCGACCTGCCGAGAAAAAAGATAGTACTAGCTGTAAGTTGCAGAGGCACAAAATAATAAATTTGCATAAAAAACAGAAAAAAGCCTATTGTCTGAAAAGCTAGTATTAAATTAAGTTTAAAGGAGTATAAAGAAGAGAAGAATTATGAACAAAAAATAAAATTTAGCACTCTGATGAAGAAAGTGCTAAAAAAGTGTTGACAAAAATAAAATCATAGTATATTATATAATTAGCAGTTGAGATAGTCGAGTGCTAAAAGACTTCAAAGGAGGTTTAAAATGAAGCTTTCATCAAGAAAACAAGATATTTTGAGAACAATTATCGAAGATTATATGAAAACTGCCGAACCTGTTTCGTCAAAATCGCTTTGTGCTAGACTTTCTTTTTCGAGTGCTACTATACGAAATGAAATGCTAGAACTTGAAAATTTAGGTTTAATCGAAAAACCTCACACATCAGCAGGACGAGTTCCTTCTGATTTAGGGTATAGATTTTATGTTGATAATCTTCTTGAAAATCACGAAAATCTACCTGTTGATATGAATTATATCGGCGAATTTATGAATTTGAAAATGAAAGAACTTGACAAGATAATTTCAGAGGCTTGCAATTTGATTTCAAATTTAACACATTATACAAGCGTTGTTGCAACTCCTATGATGACTAAAATTTTCATTAGAAAAGTTGATATTATATATGTAGATGAAAAATCTTTTGTATTTACGCTTGTTGCTGGTAATAATATAATCAAAACAAAAATGTTAAAAAGCGACATACCTTTATATAAAGAAGAAACCGATTCACTTGCACAAAACTTGAACGATTTATTGCTTGGTGTAGATATAAACGACGTTACTCCAATCAAACTTCGAGTGTTATACAGACAAAATCACTTGTCATTTTTAATTGATAGTATAATTTCTTTTATTAATGAGATTTGTCACGAGTTATCATCAAGTCGAGTTTATTTGGGTGGAGAAGAAAATATTCTAAACTATCCAGAATATAAAAATGCAGAGCATGCAAAAAATTTAATTGATTTTATTAAAAATCCAGATATGCTAAAATTTGCACCTACAGATAATGTAAACGTTCGAATTGGTGTCGAAAACGGAGATAATCCATTATCAGATGCCAGTGTAGTTTATGCAACATATGGTGTAGGAAAAGGGAACTTCGGCGTAATTGGTGTTGTAGGACCTAAGCGAATGGATTATAGAAAAGTTTCAGCGTACTTAACGCTTTATGCAAGACAACTTAGTACAATTATGGAGAATTCATTGCTTACAGACGATGAAGATAATGACGGAGGATATATTTAATGGAAAATACGCAAGATACACCAATCGAAGAATTAGAAGTAAACGAAACAGTCGAAGCCGAAGTTATCGAAGAAGTTGAAGTTTTATCTGAAACAGAAGTTTTGCAAAATGAAATTACAGCAAAGCAAGATGCATTTTTAAGACTTACAGCAGAATATGATAACTTTAGAAAGCGCTCAGCAAAAGAACGAGATTTAACATTTAAATCTGCAGTATCTTTCTCGGCAGAGGCGATGTTACCGGTTTACGATACGCTTTCAAGTGCATTAAATCAAATTGAGGATGAAAGCCCACATAAAAAAGGCTTTGAACTTACATTAAAACAGCTAGAAGATGCCTTTACAAAACTTGGCATTTCACATATTGATGATAACGTAGGAACTACATTTGATGCAAACCTACACAATGCAGTAATGCACGTAGAAGATGCAGACCTTGGAGAAAACGTAATCGCAGAAACCTTCCAAAAAGGCTTCAAAATCGGCGACAAAGTAGTTCGCCACTCAATGGTAAAAGTAGCAAACTAGTCGAGAGGCGCTCGACACCGCTATTTCGTCGGATTGCGTGCTAATGGTTAGTACGTACCCAAACGGACATCGTTGCAACCCTGTAGGGGCGAACAGTGTTCGCCCGTAATATATCACAAAACAAAAAACACGGCAATGTAGGGTACGGCGTCCTCGACGTACCGTGACTCACTGGAAAATAAAAACGCACATAATATAAAACATAGCAAATAAAAAAACGCAAAACCCTGTAGGGGCGAACAGTGTTCGCCCGTGACAAATAATGAAATATTTTCGCATTAAAAACAATGCAATTCGTAGGGTACGGCGTCCTCGACGTACCGTGACTCACTGGAAAATAAAAACGCACATAATACAAAATATCGCAAATAAAAAACGCAAAACCCTGTAGGGGCGAACTGTGTTCGCCCGTGACACAACAAAACCGATACGTACAATTCTTCATTTTAACGAAAAATTACAAATACGGATAAATCGGGAGACCGCAGGTCTCCCCTACACGAAATATTTTAATATAATACAAAACCCTCACCAAACTCGGTGATAAACAAATAAAAAATAAACTTAAATAAAATTTAGGAGGACTCAATCATGGGAAAAATTATTGGTATTGACTTAGGTACAACAAACTCTTGTTTCGCAGTTATGGAAGGCGGCGAAGCAGCAATTATAGCAAACGCAGAAGGCGCTAGAACTACACCATCTATCGTAGCTTTCGCAAAAGACGGTGAACGTTTAGTAGGTCAAACTGCAAAACGTCAAGCTATCACAAACCACGATAAAACTATCATTTCTATCAAACGTGAAATGGGTACAGACCACAAAGTAAACATCGACGGTAAAGCATATTCTCCACAAGAAATCTCTGCTATGATTCTTCAAAAAATCAAAGCCGATGCTGAAGCTTATATCGGTTCAACTGTAACTGAAGCTGTTATCACAGTTCCAGCTTACTTCACAGATGCTCAACGTCAAGCTACTAAAGATGCTGGACGTATCGCAGGCTTAAACGTTCTTCGTATCATCAACGAACCAACTGCTGCAGCTCTTGCTTACGGTGTTGACAAAGAAGATGAACAAAAAGTTATGGTTTATGACTTAGGTGGTGGTACTTTCGACGTATCTATCCTTGATATCGGTGGTGG
The DNA here is from genome assembly GCA_044426345.1 of Clostridia bacterium. Lineage (GTDB taxonomy): Bacteria > Bacillota > Clostridia > Oscillospirales > Butyricicoccaceae > CAYJLC01. The sequence continues at coordinate 64,681 of JAWXUP010000007.1, forward strand.
CGTTATCGAAGTTCTTTCAACTGCTGGTAACAACCGTTTAGGTGGTGACGACTTCGACCAAAGAATTATCGACTGGATTGTTGATGAATTTAAAAAAGAACAAGGCGTTGACCTATCTTTTGATAAAATGGCTATGCAAAGACTTAAAGAAGCTGCTGAAAAAGCTAAAATCGAACTTTCAGGCGCAGTTTCAACTTCTATCAACCAACCTTACATCACTGCTGATGCTACAGGTCCTAAACACTTAGAAATGACTTTAACTCGTGCTAAATTTGATGCACTTACAGCAGATTTAGTTGAAGCTACAATGGTTCCAGTTCGTCAAGCTATGCGTGATGCTGGCGTTTCTACAAATGACCTTCACAAAGTATTAATGGTTGGTGGTTCTTCAAGAATTCCAGCTGTTCAAGATGCTGTTAAAAAAGAAACTGGTAAAGAACCATTCAAAGGTATCAACCCAGACGAATGCGTTGCTGCTGGTGCTGCAATTCAAGCTGGTGTACTTGGTGGTGACGTTACAGACGTTCTTTTACTTGACGTAACTCCACTTTCATTAGGTATCGAAACTCTTGGTGGTATCTGTACTAAAATGATCGATAGAAATACAACTATCCCAGTATCTAAATCTCAAGTTTACTCTACTGCTGTTGACAATCAACCATCTGTTGAAATTCATATTCTTCAAGGTGAACGTGAAATGGCTGGCGACAACAAAACTTTAGGTAGATTTACTCTTGATGGTATCAGCCCTGCTCCACGTGGTATTCCACAAATCGAAGTTACTTTCGACATCGATGCTAATGGTATCGTAAACGTTAAAGCTATCGACAAAGCTACTGGTAAAGAACAAAAAATCACAATCACTTCATCTACAAACCTATCTGACTCTGACATCGATAAAGCAGTTAAAGATGCTGAAATGTTTGCTGAACAAGATAAAAAACGTAAAGAAGAAGTTGAAACTAGAAATAACGCTGAAAACTTAGCATTCCAATCTGAAAAAGCTCTTGATGAACTTAAAGATGCTGTTTCTGAAGATGAAAAAGCTGAAGTTAAAGCATTAGTTGAAAAAGTTCGTGAAGCTTTAAAAGGCACTGATACTGAAGTTATCAAAGCAGCATCAGAAGAACTTTCTAAAAAATTCGGAGAAATCTCTCAAAAAGCATACGAAGCTGCTGCAGCTGCTCAAGCTCAAGCTGGTGGTGCTGAAGGCGCTCCACAAGATGCATCAGGCGATGATTTTGTTGACGCTGACTTCACTGAAGTTGACGACAAATAATTATTAAAATTAAAAATGCAGGAGTTAAATTTCGATTTAGCTCCGCATTTTGCTATTATGAAAATTAAATGCGTAATAAATTGTAGGGGTGAACTGTGTTCGTCCGTCATTTCGACTGATTACCGCATTTTTAAAATAAACAAACGTATTTTGCAAATCTCTAAATCAACAACATATGAAAGTAGGGACTATTTATGAACTCGATTTATACTAGACGTAGTGTTAGATCATACAAAGATACCCCAGTTGAACAAGAAAAACTTATGCAAATGCTAAAAGCGGGAATGCAAGCTCCATCGGCACAAAATCAACAAGGTTGGGAATTTATTTTAGTTACTAACAAAGCAGAGCTAACTAAAATCTCTAAAATGTGCCCTAGCTCAAAAATGGCTGACGGTGCTGGTTTTGCAATCGTAGTGCTTGGGAATTTTGATAAAATGCCAAATGTTGCACCAAAATGGCAACAAGATTTAGGTGCTTGCACACAAAATATTATGCTAGAAGCTGTAAATCTTGGACTTGGCACAGTTTGGGTTGGTGTTCATCCTACCGAGGAACGTGTTTCGTATCTAGTTGATTTATACAAACTTCCTTCTAATATAAAACCATATGCTGTTGTTGTAGGTGGATATCCTCTTACAGATGATGCAAATAAATTCATTGATAGATTTGATGAAAGCAAAATACATTTTGAAAAATATTAATTAACGAAAGCGAGATATTATGCCAAGAGATTATTACGAAGTTCTAGGTGTTGACAAATCTGCCTCTGATGCTGAAATTAAAAAGGCTTACAGAAAAATGGCGATGAAATACCACCCAGACCAAAATAGAGATAATGCCGAAGCAGAAGAAAAGTTCAAAGAAGCTAATCAAGCCTATGAAGTTTTGTCTGATTCAGATAAAAAATCACGTTACGACCAATTCGGCCACGCTGGTGTAGATCCAAGTGCTGGAGGAGGAGGATACGGAGGATTTGGTGGTGGCTTTGAAGATGTCGATTTAGGCGATATTTTCGGAAGCTTTTTCGGAGGTGGTTTCGGTGGAGGTGGCGCACGTAGAAACGGGCCACGCAAAGGTGAATCACAACGTATTTCTATGGTACTTACATTTGAAGAAGCGGCTTTTGGTTGTACAAAAACTATTTCTGTAAACCGTGTTGAAACTTGTAAAACTTGTAACGGTGTGGGTGCTAAATCTAATGCCGATGTTGAAACTTGTTCGACTTGTGGTGGTTCTGGTCAAGTGCGTCAAAATCAAAGAACACCGTTTGGTACATTCCAATCTACTACTACGTGTCCAAAATGTGGTGGTAAAGGTAAAACTATAAAAAATCCTTGTCCGGATTGTTCTGGCAACGGACGTGTTACTAAAAAAGCTACTATAGAAGTTAAAATTCCTGCTGGTATCGACCATGGTCAAAGTGTTCAACTTCGTGGACAAGGTTCTGCTGGTGCGAATGGTGGCCCTGCTGGTGATATCATAGTTACGGTGTCGGTTAGAGACCACGATATTTTTGAGCGTGACGGTGCAGATGTTATCTGCGATATGCCGATTTCTTATGTTCAAGCTGTACTTGGCGACGACATAATCGTGCATACTATTCACGGTAAAGTGAAATATCATGTACCGGAAGGTACTCCGACGGGAACGGTATTCAGACTACGCGCTAAAGGTATTCCACATCTTAACGGACGTGGAAACGGAGACCATTTTGTTCGTGTGAATATTGAAGTACCTAAGAACTTAACTTACGAGCAAAAAGAAATTTTGAAAAAATTCGATTGCACTCTTTCAGATGAAAATTGTCAAGAGAAAAAAGGATTTTTCGAAAAAATCAAAGATGCCTTTAAATAAACATATTAAAACCATCGTTTCAGATTTGAAACGATGGTTTTTATCTTGTGTATTTTATAGTGTAGGGTATTTAAAAATGTTAGGAGAGATTTTTTAGTAAAATATTTTATAGCTTGGTAGGGACGGTCATTGACCGTCCGTCATACCGATACGTCTGTTTTGATTATGATATCTTGTTGTGTGTCACGGACGAACGCAGTTCGCCCGTACAGGGTGCATTGATTTTCGTATGGTTATATTTATAGTGTTGTAGGGGCGATCATTGGTCGCCCGTCATACCGATACGTCCGTTTTAATTATGATATCTTGTTGTGTGTCACGGGCGAACACTGTTCGCCCCTACAGTTTTGTTTTTTTAAAAATGGCGATATTTTATAGCGTGGTTACGGACGAACGCAGTTCGCCCCTACAGGGTACATTATTTTTCACGCATAAATAAATTTATACCATCGCACCAAACGTGCGTGGCACGAATAACGTAAGTTCAAGCACCAAAATAGGCAACTACGTGGTCGAGAAAGCTTACCAATACCACTGCATAAGCGATAGCGAGTTGGAGTACGAGTGGTTAGGCTAACGGATGCCGGATTGCGTACTTCCAATAAAAACACCACGCCCCAAATTTTGATAAATCTTTTCGCAAAAAGATTTCGTCTTTTGGATACTTTGGGACGTCCCAAAGTATCAGCCACGCGGCGAGCGACTGCCGAGAAAAAAGATATCACTAGCAGTAAGTGTTGAGAGTAGAGATAAAAAGATTGCACCAACGGTAAGAGATAAAAAAACTTGCATATGCAATAGGATACAAAATAAATTTGGCTAATAAAAATTTAAAAACCATCACTTCAAATAAAAAAGTGATGGTTTTATTTTTTATACAAATTGAGAATAGTACATAGTATGATACTGACCTTTTTTTTCTAGCAGTTCATCATGAGTACCTTGTTCGATAATTTTACCATTACCGATAACTAGGATTTTGTCGGCATTTTGGATAGTAGAAAGTCTGTGTGCGATTACAAAACACGTTTTGTTTTGCATTAAATTTTGCATAGCCTCTTGTACCAATAATTCTGTTGCTGAGTCGATATTTGAGGTTGCTTCGTCCAAAATTAGCATAGGAGCTTTTACTAGCATTGCACGGGCAATTGAAATAAGCTGTTTTTGACCTTTTGATAAGTTACTACCTTCATCGGTGATAACGGTTTGATATCCTTTTGGAAGTGATTTTATAAAACTATCAATTTTCGCATCTTTTGCAACGCGTTTGATATCTTCCATTGTAGCATCTTTGTGAACATATGCTATATTTTCGAATATTGTGCCTTTAAAAATCCAAGTTTCTTGTAGTACCATAGAAAAGGCTTTTCGTAAACTTTTTCGTGTGATATCTGTTATAGGCTTACCGTCTATCGTAACAGTACCTTCTTGGTAATCGTAAAAACGCATTAATAGATTAATTATTGTAGTTTTACCTGCACCAGTAGGCCCTACGATTGCTATTGTTTGACCACTTTTAACATTGATATTCATATCTTGCAATATGATTTTTTCTGGAACATAACCAAAGTCTACGTTTTCGAAAGTAACTTTACCTTGAACATCTCTAAGTTCGTCAGCATCTTCAATGTCAAGTGGTTCAGGTTTTTCTTCAAGTAGAGTGAAAATTCTGTTCGCAGCTGAAAATGCAGATTGGATTTCTGCTGCAAGGTTTGCGATTTCATTAATTGGACTAGTGAATTTTCTTGAATATAATACGAATGCTGCTAAATTACCAATACTTATTGCACCACCCATAAAGAATAGTGTACCTACTAGACCAACTAGTGATAATGAGATATTATTGATAAATCCCATAGTACTACCCATCATACCACCTTGTGAGTCGGCTTTGAAATAAGCTGTACTTGCACCTTCGTTTTGCTCGTCGTAGCGTTCTATCATTTTTTCTTGTTGTTGATATGCGATAATGGCTTTTAAACCAGACAAAAGTTCTTCGGTATAACCATTAAGCTCACCGAGTTTACGTGAACGGCGTCTGAAAAGTGGCTTTGTATAACGAAGTCTGTGACGTGCAAGAATTACTGTCGCTGTAGTTGTTAATGCAAGCACTAAAATAAGCAACGGAGATATTGTTAACATCATTACGAATGAGAAAATAAGCGTAATGATACTGTTGCCAATTTGAATAATATCGTTTGTAAGCGAGGTGTTTAACACGCCGATATCGTAAGACATACACGAAATGATGTCACCAGCTTGTTTTGTATCAAAATATGAAATTGGTAGGTCTAACAGATGGTCTTGGACTTGCGTTCTTAATGTTTTTGCTATGTTTTTACCAATATGAATCATAATTCTGTATATTATAAAAGACAAAATTGATGATGCAACATATAAAATAACCATAGATATACAAATTCTAGTTACAGTCTCAAAAGTTCCACCAGTTTGCAATATCGAAATAGCATCGATTGCTTGACCACTTAAATATGGTCCTAGAAGTGCGAATGAGTTTGAAATTATAAGTAAAATTATTACTAATATAATAAGACCAATATATGGTCTGTGATACTGTGCAATTTTTTTGAATATTGAACTCTTAGAGACGTTTTTTCTCTCTAATTCTTCAGGGTCTAACTCTAATTTTTTCTTTGCCATTATTTTTCTACCTCCTATCCTAAATTCTACTCGCCAATTACGCCAAGTTGATGGGCACTTAAATCTTGATATACTTTACAACGTTTCATAAGGTCATCGTGTTTACCCATATCGATGATTTTGCCTTCATCTAAAATAATGATTAAATCAGAATCCTTAACCGAACTTATACGTTGCGCAACCAAAACAGTAGTAGTATCGCCTTGAACTTTATTCAATTCTTGACGTAAAAGAGAATCAGTTTTGTAGTCAAGAGCACTTGAAGAGTCGTCCAGTATTAATATTTCAGGTGAACTTGCAACAGCACGCGCTATAAGTAAGCGTTGTTTTTGTCCACCACTTAGATTACTACCTTTGATAGCCAGTTTGTAGTCATATCCTTCAGGATAAGCACTTACGAAATTTTTAGCTTGTGATACTTCAAGAGATTGGTCTACTTCGTCTTCTTGAAGTTCACGACCAAAACAAATATTTTCTAAGATTGTATCACTAAATAAATAGTCACTTTGTAGTGCCACGCCGAATTTTTTGTGTAAATTTTCAAGAGGTATGCCTCTAATGTTTTTACCACCAATATATACATTACCTTTTGTAACATCATAAAAACGCATTAATAAGAGCAATAAAGTACTTTTACCACTACCAGTAGCACCTAAAATACCTAAAGTTTGACCTTTTTCTAGTCCGAAACTAATATTTTGAAGGTTCATTTGATGTTGGCTTGCCATATTTGCATTATATGCGAAACTTACGTTTTCAAAATAAATATATGGAGCATCTTTTTTATCTTTTGTTTCGCTGACTAATAAATCTTGTTCATAATTCATAACTTGTTGGATACGGTCACCAGATGCTATACCTTTTGTTGTCATAATAAATATACGAGAAATGTTCATTAAAGCACCTAGGATAATAGTGAAATATGTAATGAATGCTAATAAAACTCCGACATCACAATGTCCAGAATTAACACGATATGCACCAACAAATAGTACTAGAACAGATGCGATATTTAAAATCATATTTGCTACTGGATTTGTTAAAATCATATTCGCAGTGGCTTTTATATCGCTTTTTGTAAGATTATCGTTAATTTCACGGAATTTTTCTGTTTCAAAAAACTTAGCTCCAAGAGCTTTTATAACGCGAATACCTAAAACATTTTCACGTACACAGCCTGCCATATCGTCTTCGCCTCTTTGAACGACACCGTAAAGTGGAAGACCTCTTTTTGAAATAATACTTACAGCAATGATTATAACTGGCATAACACCTGTTATAATTAGAGCAAGCACAGGGTCTAGTGTGAAAGAAATGAAAATAGCACCTATAAGCAATACAGGAGCACGAACACCCATACGAAGCATAGTAGATATAACTTGTTGGATATTATAAGTATCAGAAGTAAGTCTTGTTTCGAGCGATGCTACTGATATATAGTCGATTTGAGCAGCTGAAAGATATACCGATTTACCGAATAAGTCTTTACGAATAGAATAACCTACTGCACCAGATACCATAGATGAGATATAGTTGGCAGAAAAGTTAAATATCCATGTTATGAATGACACTATCAACATATATCCACCCCAACGTACTGCTAACATAACGTCATGTTGTTGTGCGATTTCGTCAATAAGTGTTGCTAAAATTACAGGTATAACAAGATCCATTAACGAACCTGTAAACTTTAACAATAGTGCTGAAATAGTTTTCCATTTGTGCAATTTCAAATATTTTGCAAAAAGTTCCATTAAATTTAATACACCCCTCGTCTGTTTCGTTCATCATTTATTCATTATTACTAGTATACCACACTTTTTACTATTTTTGTAGCAATATGGAAAAATTTTTTTAAGTTTTAGAAAATTCTAGTATTAATCACGATTTTTAGGGTGAAATTTTGTAAAAAATAACTCTTGAAAATAAAAAACGTTGTGTACAATAATAATTACAAAAGTTTAAATTGTGCATTTTCCACAAAAAGATGATGTGTGTTTTTGTGAGGTGTGTTAGTGTATAAAATAATTAATATAAAATCAAGTGGATTGCAGATTGTAAACTTCTGAATTTAGCACTTTATTAATTATTGAAAGTATGATATAATATTTACTAAGTATAAATATGAGGTAGTAAAATGACAATTTTAGGTATAGACCCAGGGTATGCTATTGTTGGATACGGATTGGTGTCTTATGATAAATATAAATTTAAATCACTAGGTCACGGTGCGATTACTACCAAAGCTGGCATTCCTATGAATACAAGACTTTTGGAAGTTTTTAATGATATGATTACGATTTTAGAAACTTTTAAGCCGGATTGTGTGGCTGTAGAAAAACTTTTCTTTAATTCCAATACAAAAACTGCGATAGATGTTGCACAAGCACGTGGTGTTATTATTGTTGCGTGTGCATCGAAAAATATTCCGATATACGAATACACTCCACTTCAAGTGAAACAATCGGTAACTGGATATGGCAGAGCTGAAAAAGCTCAAGTAATGGAGATGACAAAAAGTATCTTGGGACTCAATAGTATCCCAAAACCAGACGATGCTGCCGATGCACTTGCTATTGCAATTTGTCACGGACATTGTTTTAATTCGAATTTAATGAGGTAATATATGTTTTATTATTTAAACGGTGAAGTTACTGTTAAAGAACAAAATTTAATTGTAGTAGATGTAAATGGCGTTGGATATGCGGTGCATACTAGTTTGAATACGCTTTCAAAGGTAGAACTCAACAAAAAACACAAGTTATACACATATTGTAATATTCGCGAAGATGCCTTTGATATTTTTGGTTTCTACGATATGGAAGAACTTAATTTTTATAAATTGCTAACAGGAATTACAGGTGTAGGTCCAAAAGCTGCCTTGTCCATATTATCAGTTGCAAGCCCAGAAAGTTTAGCTCTTGCGATAATTACAGGAGATGAAAAATTAATCACTCGTGCTGTTGGCATCGGAAAAAAAATAGCCAGCAGAATTGTGCTAGAACTAAAAGATAAAATTGCCAAAGAACAAATTTCAAGTGGCAGTGTATCGCAAGTTGAATTTATCGGCGGTGATGTTGATAATTCCAATGTTTCAGAGGCGATTTCTGCACTTATGGTGCTAGGTTATTCACAATCTGAGGCAACGCAAGCGTTAAGAGGTGTTGATGGCACACTGAATGCTGACCAAATTATTAAAATTGCTCTTAAAAATTTGCTTAAACAATAATTTTTTTGTATGATTTGCAGTTGGGGGAGTTTATCTTATACCTTTGGTGCAAAGTTTTTATTCATACACTCAACACTTACTGCTAGTGATATCTTTTTTCTCGGCAGTCGCTCGCCGCGTGGCTGATACTTTGGGACGTCCCAAAGTATCCAAAAGACGAAATCTTTTTGCGAAAAGATTTATCAAAATCT
>JAWXUP010000142.1:0-3503 GCA_044426345.1 Clostridia bacterium
TTTCGCAAAAAGATTTCGTCTTTTGGATACTTTGGGACGTCCCAAAGTATCAGCCACGCGGCGAGCGAATGAACGTGCTAAAAAACCACGCAGTAAGTGTTGAGTGTAGAGATAAAAAAATTCCACAAGCACAAAAATAAAACAACAACAGACGAGTGTCATACGGAATGAAAATTAAAAGTCCAACATAGTAAAATATGATTAATAAAGAATAGGAAAATTGCATTAAAGAACGGCAATGGCATAATTAACTAATTATATGAGTGCAATCTTGTGCAATATAAATATTGCAATTTAAAATAAAAAGATATATGATAATAACAGGTATTATAACATTGTATACAAGAAAAGAGAGAAAGGTGGATTGCCAAATGAAAGTTGGTATGGGTATCCGAGAGGATAACAGATTGAACAAAGACTATCTACAATTTGTAAAGCAAATAGGCGCATCTCACGCAGTTGTGTTTATGCCCGACAAACAAATTTTACCAAGTTGTGAATCAGCGCCTTGGTCTGTAGATGAGCTTTTATCTTTGAAAAAATTCTACAATGAAAATGGATTGCAACTAGAAGGTTTTGAAAACTTTGACCCAAGAAGATACTATAAAGTATTACTTGGTATGCCAGGAAAAGAACCACATATGGACTACATCAAATATTGCGTGCAAAATATGGGTAAAGCAGGCATCCCAGTAATGGGTTACAATTTCAGCCTAGCTGGTGTTGAAGGACATATTCAAGGCCCTTACAGTAGAGGTGGAGCAAAAACAGTTAGATTCTCTGTTGACGAAGCACCTATAGATGAACCTATTCCATTGGGAACAGTATTTAAAAGAGTTGTTATGCCAGATGCACCAAAAGGTGGATTACCTGACGTATCACTTGAAGAAATTACACAACGTTATGACTGGTTTTTAAGTCAAATTTTACCAGTTGCAGAAGAGGCTGGCGTTAAGATGTGCGCACACCCGGACGACCCTCCTGTTCCAGTAATGAGAAGAACTGCAAGACGTCTTATAAATACTGCAGCTTATGATGAAATGTTTGCAAAATTCCCAAGTACTAGTAACTGTGTTGAATTTTGTCAAGGAACATTTGGTGAAATGGGCGTTGATGTTTATGACACAATCAGACATTTCTGTAAACAAGATAAAATCGGATATGTTCACTTTAGAAATATTACAGGTACAATTCCAGCTTACACAGAAGTATTCATAGATGAAGGCGATATGGATATGGTTGAATCGCTTAAAGTATACAAAGAATGTGGTTACAAAGGTTTATTAATGCCTGACCATACTCCACTTGTAAACAGCTTAAATCCAACCGAAACAGGTATGGCCTATGCTATAGGTTACATTCGTGGTATTATGAAAACTCTTGATATTGAAATTGACGAATAAATTAAACGAGACTTAACATTTTTTGTTGAGTCTCGTTTTTTACAATTTTTACCAGAAAATACACATTAGATTTGTGCAATTTAACGTTAAAAAAAGTCGAAAAAGCCAAAATACAAATATTAACTATTTTTCTATCAAATTTGTTAAAAGTGAACAACACAACATAAAAAAAGCTATTATAATTTTAAAATTTTGTGAGCGAAAAAAAGGGATAAGTTACAAATGTGAATAAAATTAGAGATTGGTGTAAAATATACAAAAAATATGTGTAAATATTTATTAATATCGTTGTAACTTTTCTGTAACTTAACTTGACAAAAGGACAAAAAAGGTGTATGATAGCTATGTTACTAAGTTGTAACTAATAAAAACAAAGGAGAAGGCAATGAGCAATATTATGAGCGAAGTCGGACAATTTTTTGCGCGCAGAGCTAAAATTTTATTACCAAGCATATTCTTAGCATTGATAATTCCTTCTTTAATGCTAACTACAGAACTTATTAAACCGAATGTATCGGTTATTATAAATGGCGAATATATCGGAATGGTTGCTACTCAACAACAATTTGAAGAACAAATTTATGCTGTTGAACAATTTGCGAGCGAAGTGCTTGAACAACCATATAAATTAAACATCGAAAAAGAATATGTTTTCTCGTATGGTGGAGACTATGAAACATTAAGCGACGATGAATCAAACATAATTTTATCAAAATATGTATCTGGGATATCAGAAGTAGCCTCAATTTACGTAGACGGAGAACCTATCGGCGCAGTGCAAACTGTTGAAGAAGCAAATGCAATTTTAGATGAAATTCTTGTAGATGCCGTTGGTAAAGACCATAATGACGGTGCATCTTTTGTACAAGACGTTCAAGTTGTTGAAGAACTTGCAAGTGTTGGCGAACTTATGTCAGCGAACGCAATAAAATCATACTTTACTTCTACAGCTGTAGGACCTTCAATTCATAAAGTTGCAAAAAATCAAACTCTTTCTGAAATAGCAAGTGCATATGGTATGAGAACTGCAGATATCGTAGAACTTAACCCAGAAATCGAACCAGAAAGAATGCAAATCGGACAAGATATTCTTATTGAAAAAGCACAACCAGCAGTTTCTGTATCAATTACAAAAACTGAAACATATACAGAATCAATCGCATATAGCACTGAAACTCAATACGATGATTCTATGACTACAACACAAAAAACAACTTTAGTTTCTGGTAAAGAAGGCTCTAAAGAAATAGTTGCAGAAGTAACTTATGTTGATGATGTTGCAGTTGAAACTATTATTATTTCTGAAACAGTGACTAGTGAACCAGTAACGGCAGTAGTTAAAGTAGGCACGCAAAAACCACAAGCTACAGGTGATTTTATATTACCAGTAACAGGAGCTACACTTTCTTCTCCATACGGATATCGTTCAAGTGGTTTCCATACAGGTATTGACCTTGCAACTAGCTATGGCACATCAATCAAAGCATCAGATGGTGGTACGGTTACTTATTCTGGCTGGAATGGTGGATATGGTTATTGTGTAATTATTAGCCATGGTAATGGTTTTGAAACTCTTTATGCACACTGTTCAGCGCTTATGGTGTCAGTTGGTGATAAAGTAACACAAGGTGATAAAATTGCAGAAGTTGGCAGTACTGGTAATAGTACTGGTAACCACTTACACTTTGAAATTCGTGTAAATGGCAATCACCAAAATCCTTATAATTATTTATAAGTTTAATTAAAAAATAACACACCTCAAGACTCGTGAAAGGGTTTTGAGGTGTTTTTAATATAAAGGTGTAGATTTTCAGTAGAATATTTCCGTTGTAGGGACGGATTCAATATCCGTCCGTCATAACGATGCGTACGATTTGATTATAATCTGTGCAGATATTATAGCGTGGTCACGGGCGAACGCAGTTCGCCCCTACAAGGGGCATTGTTTTTTTAATTGTGCTAGCTCCCTCCGTCAAAATCAAAGATTTTGCCACCTCCCTCGGAGAGGGAGGCTTTTTTTCTTTGGCTCCCTGACGAGGGAGCTGTCACCACAGTGACTGAGGGAGCTTGCACCGTATTTATTACACGGCACGGACGAAC
>JAWXUP010000042.1:0-22348 GCA_044426345.1 Clostridia bacterium
TTCAAATTCTTTTCATTTCGTTTGCGACTCTTTCAAGTCAGCTTATCTATAATACCATAATCAACTCTGTTTGTCAAGAACTTTTTTCAAAGTTTTTTTCAATTCTTAAAATCAGCTTTTGCCGACCTCTTGAGTTGTTACCATATTAGAATACCACATCTTTTATCTTTTGTCAATATCTTTTTTCAAGTTCTAACTTGTTTCAACCAACTTTTTTACGATAACCTTTGTTTTGTATTCTTTTTTCTTAGCCGCTCTCTTTAGCGCTTATTTATAATACCACACACATTCCAACTTGTCAACACTTTTTGTCGAAAAAAATAAAACTTTTCCACAATCTGTTTAAAACTTTTATTTTTTGTTTTATTCTGTATTCTTTATACTATATGTATATTTGATTTTTATGTATTTTTGCAGTTTATTTTTATGTTTATATATTGTATATATGCTTTTTATTTGATATACTTATATTACTAACAAGAAAAGAGATGACTTTATGCCTATTAATGTACCAAATGACTTGCCTGCAGTGAAGACTCTGGAAAGTGAAAATATATTTGTAATTCGCGAAGAACGTGCAATGTCACAAGATATTCGTCCATTGAAAATCCTATTTTTAAATTTAATGCCTACAAAAATAGTTACTGAAACACAAATTTTACGTTGTTTATCTAATACTCCTCTACAAATCGAGGTGGATTTACTCCAAACATCTACATATACATCTAAAAATACATCGTCAGACCATCTATTGTCTTTTTATAAAACCTTTGATGATATTAAAGATAATAAATACGATGGACTTATCGTAACCGGCGCACCTGTTGAGCTTATGGATTTTCCCCAAGTATCATATATAGATGAGCTTCATAAAATTTTCGATTGGGCAGAAAGTCACATTTATTCTTCACTATATATATGTTGGGGCGCACAAGCTGCGTTAAATCATTTTTATAATATACCAAAATATAAGCGCGAAAGCAAGCTTTTTGGAATATTTAAGCACACTATTTTACATAATTACGAAAATATCTTCCGAGGTTTCGACGATGAATTCAATTTACCACACTCAAGAAACTCTGAAAATCGCCTTGAGGACATCGAAAAGTGTGCTGATTTAGATGTTTTATCATACTCCGAAGTCGCTGGTCCATCTATAATGGCATCTAAAGACCGTCGCAAGTTTTTCATAACAGGTCATTTTGAATATGATGCAGAAACACTAGCTACTGAATACTTTCGCGACGTAAACGCTGGCATTGACATAAAAGTCCCTAAAAATTACTTCAAAAATGATGACCCTTCCCTAAAACCAGTTGTAACTTGGCGTTCTCACGCACAGCTTTTCTATTCAAACTGGATAAATTATTGTGTTTACCAAGACACTCCTTACGATTTAAATACTATTTAATATTTCAGATGCACTTACTTATATATAGTAGGTGCATCTTTTTTGCCAGAAAGCCTTTTTATTTTGTGCTTCTTCGACTTACAGCTATTGCTATCTTTTTTCTCGGCAGTCGCTCGCCGCTTGGCTGATACTTTTGTGCGTACAAAAGTATCCAAAAGACGAAAACACAGCTTGTTTTATCAGCGAGCCGTATCAGTCCACTGCGTAAATAATTTTTCTCTGAAAAATTTTTACTTTGCTAGTGCGTGCTTTGATATTTTATTTTAAGTTTAAGGTGAGTTTTTTAGGGTGGATATTTCTTATTTGTTCCATATATAATAAAAAAGGAACGCATAAAATACGTTCCTTAAAACAATCTTTTTTATTTTTTTAGCACAAGTGCTACCCAGTCATTTTTCTCTTTATGTTCAATAAGCTCAAATCCTTGGTCTATTAACGCTGTTTGCACTTCAAGATAACGCTCACTTATAATTCCTGATGTTATCAAAAATCCTCCGTCTTTGACATTTGAATATAAAATTTCTTTCATTCCTATAATAACATCTGCTACGATATTTGCAACTACAACATCATATTTATCAGCAATTTTTTCGCAAAGCTCTCCGTCATCAATAACATTTCCACAATAAAGAGTAAAATCTGATAAATTATTCTTTTCTAGATTTTCTTTTGCTATTTTAATTGAGTTTTGGTCAATATCAAGTGCTACAATATCTTTTGCACCTAAAAGTAATGCCGCAACTGATAAAATACCCGAACCAGTACCCATATCTAATATATGGTCGCCATCTTGAACATAATTTTCAAGTGTTTCAATACAAAGCTTTGTAGTTTCGTGCGAACCAGTACCAAAACTAGAAGATGGGTCGATTTCTAAAATCGTTCTGTTAGTTTTTTCATCATAAGTTTCCCAACTAGGTTTAATTACAAATTTTTCGCCTACTTCGAAGGGTTTAAAATATTGTTTCCAGTTATTTTCCCAATCTTCCTCATTTACATTTACACATTCAACTAAAAGTCTTCCAAAATCTGGTGAATTTTGTTTTAAAATTTCCATTTCAGACTTAATTTGACCCAACATTTCAAATCCTTGTGCATTTTCTGGAAGATACACGGTAATATTTGTTTCTTGGTCTTTTAATTTCATCAAATCTTCTTCAACGTAATCCCAATAAATTTCAGTATCTGTTAGAAAGTTTTCGAAATCTTGAGAATCTTCGATAACAAATCCTTTTATACCAATGTTTAGTAAAATACCAGTTACAGGGTCAAGACCCAATGTAGTTGTATATATTTTTGTTTCAAGCCAGTTCATAATAAACCTCCAAAGCTTATTTTACATAATAATTCAATATTAGTATATCATAAAATAATTTAAAAGTACATAATTAACCTATTTTTTCTATAGAATTTTACATAATAAAGTGCTATACTATATCTAATAAGATTTACGTATATAATATTGAGGTGAATCACCTCAATACATCTGTTATATAAAATATGAAAGGGGAAATAATAGAACTATCACCTGCTTTATATGATAATTCTATTATAAGTGATAATATGAATGATTTAATTACAACTTACACAGGAGTAAAGTTTGATGCTGTAAATCCAAAACCTGAAAATATATGCATAAATGATATCGCTCATTCACTTAGTATGATGTGTCGTGCGAATGGGCATTGCTTATTTTTCTATTCAGTAGGACAACATAGTATAAACTGTGCAATTGAGGCAAAGGCTCGTGGTTATTCTAAAAGAATCCAACTTGCTTGTTTACTACATGATGGCAGTGAGGCATATATGGCTGATATTGTTCGTCCATATAAAAAACATTTACCACAATATCTTGCTTTTGAGGACAAACTTCAAACGGCTATTTGGGATAAATTTTGTATCAAACATTTAAGTGCTGAAGAGCGTACTATTGTTTTTCGCATAGATGATATTGTACTTTATAATGAGTTTAAATGCACAATGCGTGAAAACCGTCTAGACCCTGACGAAGATAGTGTTGCAGAGCTTTTATTGACTCGTTTTGATATGGAATACATAGAAAACTTATTTTTATCAAAATATAACGAGCTTACTGATTAGAAAAGACAGAAAATGTGTATATTTTTAACATATATTATATGTTTATTACTTCAAATTTTATAAATTAAAGATAGTTTACTTTTTAACAAAAAAGTGCTATTATTAGTATATCATATTAATTAGAATAAAGGAGCAATTATGCATTACGTTAGAAATATTACAGATGATATTTTCTTTGTAGGCGCAGACGAGCGTCGCCTTAATTTGTTTGAAAATATACATCCAATACCAAACGGAGTTTCTTACAACTCTTATTTACTTGTAGATGAACAAACCGTACTTTTTGACACAGTAGACTGGGCAGTTTGCCGTCAATTTTTAGAAAACATTGAATATGTTTTACAGGGCAGAAAACTTGATTACCTTGTTGTGACTCATATGGAACCAGACCACGCAGCATCGCTTGAAGAGATTGTGTTACGTTATCCAGACATTAAAATCATAGCAACTAAAAAAGCTTTTGATTTTATGGGACAATTCGGACTTCACCCTTCTGAGCAAATTATCCCAGTTGGTGAAGATGATACACAATGTTTTGGTAAACACACTATCACATTCAAATTAGCTCCAATGGTTCACTGGCCAGAAGTTATGGTGGCATTTGATTCAACAGACGGAGTTTTATTTTCATCTGATGCTTTTGGTTCATTTGGAGCATTAAATGGCAAACTATTTAATGACGAAATGGACTTTGACCGTGAATTCATTGATGATGCGAGAAGATATTATACAAATATTGTAGGTAAATTCGGAGTACAAGTTCAAGCTTTGCTAAAAAAAGTTTTAAAACTTGATGTTAAATTTGTTTGTCCACTACACGGACCAATTTGGCGTTCTGACTTACCATATTTTGTAAGCAAATACCAAAAATGGAGTACTTATACGCCTGAAGAAAAAGGTGTACTTATAATTTATGCCTCTATGTACGGAAATACTGAAGCAGCAGCAGTTACACTTGCATCAAAATTAGTGCAAAGTGGTATGACAAATGTAAAAGTTTGTGATGTATCAACTACACATATGTCTGATTTAATTGCTTATACCTTCAAATATAGTCACATAGTTGTAGCATCTGTTACCTATAATATGGGCGCTTATCCACTAATCTCGAACTATTTACACGATATGAAAGCCCTTAACGTTCAAAATCGTACATTTGCTATTATGGAAAACGGAACTTGGGCAAGTGCAGCAGCTAAAGAAATTAAAAAATCTTTAGAAGAAATGAAAAACGTTACAATTTTAGAAAACAGTGTCAAAGTCACTTCGGCAGTTAACGATCAAACTGTTTTAGCTATTGAAGAATTATCTGCATCTATTATAAATGATATTTGTTAAGTTTTTTAAAAACTTACTCGATCCAACCGAGGAGGTTGGTCGCTACCGCAGTAGCGAAAAGCTCTTTAATTTAAAATGCACAAGCAGTAATTGGTGATGATACCAATTTATTGCTTGTGCAATTTTTTCCTTGGCAGACGCTCGTCGCGTGGCTGATACTTTAATGCGATGTTATAAATAAGACTTAGCAAACTCCCTCAAAGAAATATCCAAAGATTTTGACGGAGGGAGCTAGCACAATTTAAAAAACAATGACCACTGTAGTGGCGAACAGGGTTCGCCCATGACACACAACAAGACACCACTATTTAAAAAACCACTTATAAAACTTAATTAAATTCCTAAACTTCTTGCGTAGTAAAAAATATATTGCTGATAAATTCCTGCATATTCTCCATATTTTTCTGGGTTCATATCTCCATCATAGAAAGCTTGAGCTTTTTTCATCCAAGTATCAATTGGAAATGCATCAAGTTTACCCATTCCGAAGAGCAAAAAGCAATCTGCAACTTTAATTCCAACGCCGTGAAGTTTTGTAACTTCTTTTCTGCATGCTTTAATATCCATATCTTCAAGACATTTAAAGTCAAATTCTCCAGAATTCAGTGCATTTGCAACACTTATAATGTATTTTGCACGATATCCAGAACGAAGTGGTGCTAGGTCTTCAACGGTAAGAGTTGAAATTTTTTGATATGTTGGAAATGTGTAGTAAATTGTTCCTTGAAATTCAATTTTATCGCCAAAAGTTGTGCACAGGGTGTTAATAATCGACATAATTCTCGGAATATTGTTGCATTGTGAGATAATAAATGAGCATAGTGCCTCCCACGGGTCTTGTTTTAGTATACGTATGCCATTTCCGTATTCTGCTGCTTTTTTTGTGAAGTCATCTGTAGCAAAATCTTTTTTTATGCTTGCATAATCTCGGTCCAGGTCTAGAAAAGCTCGCATATATTGTTCAAAATCTTCAATTGTTCCAGAAATATATATTTCTCCGTCTTTCTCATACAAATGCCAAACTTTTTCAAAAGCTACACCTATAAAGCTTTCGTCTTCTTGCTTTACAAAACGAAAACATTGACCACATTCGAAAATATGCGATAAATTAAAATCTGTTAAACCTGAAATTTTAACGTATTCAGTCTGTTGAGATATATTCATATTGATAATTTCCTTTACTTTTTTATTTTCTTATTATAATTTTATAACTTTTGTATAAAAATTGCAAGATTTTTTTGTAAAATTGGTCATTGTAATACTTGACAAAAATGGTAATTAGGTTTAAAATTAATTATTAAGAATATAAATTTTTGGGGGTATAAAATGGTAAACACAGACTCAAACAGCAAGTTTTTAAAAGAAGGGTTAACATTCGATGATGTACTGTTAATTCCTAGAAAAAGTGACATCTTACCAAACCAAGTTTCGCTTAAAACAAAGCTTACAAAAACAATTTCGCTTAATATCCCTGTTATTTCAGCGGCGATGGATACAGTAACTGAATCTAGAATGGCAATTGCTGTAGCTCGTGAGGGTGGAATCGGTATCATTCATAAAAATATGAGTATCGAAGAACAAGTTGATAAAATTGATAGAGTTAAGCGTTCTGAAAATGGTGTTATTAACAACCCATTCTACCTAAGTCCGTCTGAAACTCTTGCAGAAGCAGATGCACTTATGGGCAAATTCAAAATTTCTGGTGTTCCAATTTGTAAAGATGGTAAATTAGTTGGTATCATTACAAATCGTGACCTTAAATTTGAAACTGATTTAACACAAAAAATTAACGATGTTATGACAAAAGATAATCTTATCACAGCAAAAGTTGGGACAACCCTTCAAGACGCTCGTGCTATATTGTCAAAACACAAAGTAGAAAAATTACCTTTAGTAGATGATACTTTTGCGTTAAAAGGTCTTATCACAATTAAAGATATAGAAAAAGCAGTTCGTTATCCTAATACTGCTCGTGACAAAGAAGGCAGATTGCTTGTTGGCGCTGCTATCGGCGTTACTGGTGACGTTTTAGATCGTGCAAAAATGCTTTTAGATGCTGGTGCTGACGTTCTAGTTTTAGACTCTGCTCATGGTCAATCTGATGGTATTTTAAACTGTATTAGAAAAATTAAAGCAGAATTTCCAGACTGTCAAATTATCGCTGGTAACGTTGCAACTGCAGATGGTACTGTTGATTTAATCAAAGCTGGTGCAGACTGCGTTAAAGTTGGTATCGGACCTGGTTCTATCTGTACAACTCGAGTTGTTGCAGGTATCGGTGTTCCACAAATTACAGCGGTTTATGATGCTGCTTGTGCTGCTGCTGAGTATGGTGTTCCAGTAATCGCCGATGGTGGTATTAAGTATTCTGGTGATATCGTAAAAGCTATCGCAGCTGGTGCTAACATCGTAATGGCAGGTTCTCTACTTGCTGGTTGTGAAGAAAGTCCTGGTGAAACTGAAATTTATCAAGGTAGACAATTTAAAGTTTATCGTGGTATGGGTTCTATTACATCAATGAACAAAGGTTCTAAGGATAGATATTTCCAAGCTGATACTAAAAAATTAGTACCAGAAGGCGTTGAAGGACGAGTTCCATATAAAGGACCTGTTGCTGACACTATTTATCAACTTATGGGTGGTCTTCGTTCAGGTATGGGATACTGTGGCGCACACGATGTGTTTGACCTTCAAGCTAATGCACAATTTATCAGAATTACAGGTGCTGGTCTTAAAGAATCTCACCCACATGATATTTATATCACAAAAGAGGCTCCAAACTACAGCGTAAGTCCATAAAATAAATAAAAGGGACGGTTTTCCGTCCCTTAATTTAAATTTAAGCCCATATAGTTCAAGGGATAGAACAATTCCCTCCTAAGGATTAGATGTAGGTTCGAGTCCTACTATGGGTGCCAGTCGAGAGGCGCTCGACACCGCATTTTCCGTTGTAGCAAAATCTATGACGGAATTTTTTTGCCGCTTTTTTTATTTCCCCAAAAATTCTTTTGTTTGGTCGAGAGGCGCTCGACACCGCATTTTCCGTTGTAGCAAAATCTATAACGGAATTTTTTTGCCGCTTTTTATAATTTCTACATAATGAATTACCCTTCTATCTTATCAAACAAAAAAGCCCCGTTATACAAAACAGGACTTTTGCTTATAAAATTAATGATTTTATCGCTAATAAAATAAGAATTACTCCTCCAATAATTTCACATTTACCATTTAATTTGTCTGAAATCTTTGAAAAAATCTTTATCGCTACTGTACAAACTACTAAAGTAGTCAGTGCAATTATAAAACTTGCAGAAAAAATATTTATTTCCATAAAACAAAAAGATATTCCTACAGCTAACGCATCTACACTTGTAGCAAACGCTTCAAAAAGCAAAATTTTATGAGTTAACTTAGTCGATGTAGTATCCTCTTTTGAAAAAACACCTTCGCAAATCATCTTCACGCCAATAAAAGATAGCAACACAAAAACTACAATATTCCCAATGCTAGACAGATTTTTGGACACTGAAACTGCAATAAAATATCCGATTAAAGGCATAAGTCCTTGAAACATACCAAAATATAACGGACAAAGCATTATTTTTTTTGAATTTTTATATGCCAGTAGATTTGATATTGTGACTGCAAACGCATCAGCTGATAAAGAAAGTCCAATTAGAAAAATTTCAAACATTTTATACCTCGTGTTTTTTAAAGATGATTTTTATATTAAAATATATTCAATAACATTAACTTTAATGCTCAAAAAATGAGCCAACTTTTCATAGTCAGCTCAAATTTATTGAATTTATTATTATTTGCTTAAATATTCTTTGATAGCATCAACCATTACTTGATGGTCATCTGCTGCTATAAGACCAGAAACGCCGATAGCTCCAACGATTCCTTCGCCTTTTACTGTAATAGGAAATCCACCACCTACAGCTGCATATTGTTCAGGGTCTAGTTTTACATCTTCTAAAGTTTTTCCTTCGATTTGAAGTTGTGTTCCATATCTAAGTGAACACATTTGAGCGTGTTTAACAACATTTTGTTTACGAGCAACCATTCTTGCATTCGATGGGGTAGTTCTAGGCTGTGCATATCTGAAAAGAATTTGATCGTTTAAAACGATGTCTACTAAAAGTTTAAGATTTTCTTTTTTTGCGCGATTTACGATTATACAACCGATTTCCCAAGCAGTTTCATTGTCGAATGAGTCAAAAACACATTCTTCTTCTTGTTTTTTGTAAAGCTCAATTTTTTCTAATAATTCCATAAATAATTCCCCTTCATATTTTTGTTACTTATATCTTATTACTTTTTCAGAACTTTGTCAATCTTAACTTGTATGCAAATGAAAAAAGAACAGATTTTCATCTGCTCTTAATTCTTTAGATAATTAATAATATAGGAAAGAGGAAGTTAAGATTTGCGTAGGATTTATTGCATATTATTGTTAACGTCAACGAACATTACAACCACTTCGCCGTCTTTAACAAGTACAAATACGTTATCATTTACGATTTCATCACCTGTTACGTCTGTAGCAAGATCAATTGAACCACTTTCAACACCTGTGATTTCATCTGAATCAACGTAAATAATTACTGAGTCGTCTGTTATTTCTGCATTTCCAGCTGTCGCAAAAATAATTCTGCCTGAGTTTGATGCATAACCTGTAATTTGGTCTTTAGCACCTTCAACTACTACAACGTCTTCTGCATAATCGTCAGAACGTTCAAATTGTACAAAGTCGCCTTGAACAATACCACTAGCTTTTTCTGCTTTTATTTCATAAGTGTCTTCACCATCAAAAACAGTGATTACATAATATGTTGTGCCATCTTCTTTAATACTATAAACTTCGTCTACAACATAACCATAAGTTTCTGTGCCAACTTCATTCGGAAGTTCTGCATCACCTAGGTCGATATAGGCTAATTCAACATATTCAATACCATTTGTTGTATTTGTATATAGAATTACATTTGTAGAAGTTGCTTGAGTTAAAACATCGTCCCAATCATTTACTAATTCACCACTGATAACGATTTGTTCGTCAGTTTCGTAAGTCACAAATACAACTGCATCATTGCTCACATAGTAACCACCAAGTTTTTCATCTTCAAAAATATTACCAGTTGGTTCAGCAGGTGTAAAATCTTTAGAACTAATTTCTTCAAAAGTATATTCATCGTCGCTATTTAAATCATATTCTACAAGCTTGCCAAGGTTATCAATTTCATAAATTTCAGTATCTACAATTACAATGTCACCATTATTTTTAATAATTTTAGCTCGGTGAGTTGATGATAACGATGTGTCAGAGGCTTGTTCTACTGCGATAACATAGGCATAATCGCCAACTGAATCTTCAGCAGCATCTACATTATAGATAACCGAACCAACAGCATAGAAAGATACATCTGTATTTAACGAAGGATTTGTGTCGCCAGATGCAACAGAATACCAATTACCGTCAATTCTAAATTCACCCGTTCTTTTTGCCTCAACAGTACCAGTTTGTAATTTTAATATTTCTACTGTGTAATTGTTGTTATATTCATCTTTAATAATTTGAACATAGTCTTCTTTTGCAACATCTTCATCAATGCTGTCATCTTTAAAAGTTAATTGACCAGCTGTGAAACCTGTTACAGAAACATTGATTTTTGTGCTGTTTACAAAAGTTACTTCACCTACGATAACTTCTGTTACAGTAACCACTACTGCATCTCCATTATCAATGATGTAAACTTCTGCATTGTCTGATGCTTCAGAGATTGCTGTATAGTCATCATCTGAAATTTCGATTTCAACACCATCAAATTCTGCCTCATACGAACCTTCCGAGCCAGTAAGTTCAACATCAAGAGCATAAGTTCTGATAATTTGATTATCTGAGCTTACTTTGAATCCGTAGATTGTATCAGTTTTAGTATCAGCAAGAATATCAACTTTTTGTCCGATATAATCCGTTAAATCTCTATCGATATCAAGAGGCGAGGCACTATGTTTAGTTTCAAGTTCTGCATCTGATGTAAATGATAAACCAGTTTTAACATCTGAATCACTGATGTAAACATCTTCATAAGTTGAAAGATTCATAGCAGTTTCTGCTAGAGTTTTGTCTGTTCCAGAATAATCTTCATAAACATTAGAGTATTTTACAGTTTCGGTGTAAAGTGCATTGTATAAAATTTGTGCCGCTGATTGACGTTGAGCAGAACCTGCAAAACTGCCAATATAATCTTCTGTAAGTCCTGATTCAAGAGCAAGTGCTAAGGTTTTGCCTTCCCAGCCAGTGTCAATAAGTCCAGATTTATCAGCTTGATAACCTAAAACTACAAGTGACATTTTTAATGCCTCAGTACCTGTAACTTCAGAGTCTGGGTCAAAAATTGAATCTGATTTACCAGCGATAATGCCTTGAGTTTGGCAATATTTAATGTAACCTTCTGCCCAGTGACCTCCAATATCAGTAAATGAAGTTGAAAGTCCTGCGAAAGATGATGCATCATCTGAACCGCCATTTTTGATTGTGAAAATCATTTTCGCCATTTCAGCACGAGTTACAGTATTCTCAGGTCTGAAAGAACCGTCTTCGTAACCTTGAATTACATTAAGAGCAACTAAAGTTTCAACTGCTTCGCTTAACGTAATTTCGTCATTGTCAGTAAACGTTGCTCCTGCTACGGTGCTTAAAAGCGTGGCAGATGCAAGTGTTAGTGACAATACTTTGTTAAAATTTGTCATTAATGAACCTCCTAAAAAATTTTTGTACAAACCCTGTCCCCAGTGTTTTGTACAGCACGACTTGTGCTTGGTGTTTTGTTCTAGCTCATCATACCATAAAAAATTTTTATATCAAGGCTTTTTTGCTTTTTGTAATTTAAGAGTAATACTATTGTGAAATATTACACAAATATTACAAAAATTTTCAGTTATATGTAACACGAATGAAATATTCGTAACAGAAAATTCACAAACTCAATTGGTGCATTTTATAACTTAAATGGGTAATTTTACCATTAAAACTGCACATTTATAACAAAATACATAACTTTTACAACAAAAAAGCCACAAGGAAAATTCCTCGTGGCTTAATATTATTCATCGTCTTTTTCTGGCTTGACATAGTACGGATCGATTTCAACATCAATCTCAACAATACGTCTGTAGTCTGTTTTTGAAACCGTAATAGTTAGGTTCTCATAAACAAAACAATCGCCAACATTAGGTATATGCCCCACTTCTTCGATAACCCAACCACTAACGGTTTGAACATCGTCATATTTCTCTAAATCCCCTTCAATGCTGAAGTATTCGAAGAAATCATCTATATTTGTAGAGCTTAAAACTTTATATTTATCTTCATTAATTTTTGTAAATTCAACAACAACTTCGTCGTGTTCGTCCCAAATTTCGCCTACTAATTCTTCTAGGATATCTTCAACTGTAACGATACCCATCGTAGAGCCAAATTCATCAACAACTAAAGAAATATGCGATTTTGATAATTGAAGTTCACGTAAAAGTTCTGAAATTTTAGTTTTTGGAACTGTGCAATGGATCGGGTTTATGATACTTTCAAAGCTTTCTTTTCCTTCAAATAAAATTTGATAGAAATCTTTTTCGTGAATAAAACCAATAACTTGGTCTACATTTTGTTCATAAACTGGTAAACGCGAAAATCCGTGTTCTAAAAAAGTATCGCGAACTTCGGTCATATTATATGTTGCAGGAATTGCGATTAAATCTAAACGTGACGTAAGTATTTCAACTGCATCGCAGTCATTAAACTCAATAGCAGAACGGATTAACTTGCTTTCGTGTTCATCAAATCCACCTTCTTGTTCGGCTTCTTCGACGATAGTTATAAGTTCTTCCTCGCTCATTCCCTTATCTTGCTCGAATTTGAATATTTTGTTTAATAAAAGTTTCCAAAGTGAGAATGGGAAATTAAGCGGTGCTAGAATAACTGTGAAAAATCGAAGTATTGGCGCTGAAAAGATTGCAAATTTTTCTGGCATTTCTTTTGCTAAAGTTTTAGGTGAAATTTCACCAAAGATAAGCACAACAATAGTCATAACAATGGTTGCCACAGTTACTGCCATTTGTTGATTTTTAATCAAACTTGTAAATAACACCGTCGCAAGCGAAGACGCTACGATATTTACGATATTATTACCGATAAGAATTGTTGATAAAATCTTATTATAATCTTCCGACATATCATAGGCAAGCTGTGCCCTTTTGTCGCTTTTGATCATATTTTTTAGTCTTGCTTTGTTTAAGCTAGAAAATGCTGTTTCCGTTGATGAAAAATATGCAGATAGTATAACGCATACTGCAATTGCTAAGGTAATCGTGACCCCACTACTGTCCATTTAAAATTATCTCTCCTAATTAATTAAATTTATTATGATTTCATAATATTTATGTTTATACTTTAATATTCTATAGTATTTAAAGTCAAATGTCAACTACAATGCGATATAAAAAGAATAACTTTTTTTGTGTATTTTAACTATAATTTGCGTCTTATTATGCATTTGAGTATAGGTAACTACCCTTTAAATATGTATAGGAGGAATAATTCCCCCTAAAAATTAGTTAACTTTTACAATTTTAATAATTTTGGCATTCAATTTCAAAATATGCTTGTGGATGTGAACATACCGGACATCCTTTTGGAGCAGTTGTGCCATAATGAATATGCCCACAATTTAAGCATTTCCAAGTTTTTTCTGCTTTTTTCTCGAAAACCAAATTATCTTCTATATTATCATACAATTTTTGATATCTTTCTTCGTGTTCCTTCTCAATTTTCGCAACTTTCGCAAATAATTCTGCAATATTATCGAATTTTTCTTCTCGAGCCTCTTTTTCAAATTTCTTATACATATCCGTCCATTCAAAATGTTCTCCAGTGGCTGCATCTTGTAAATTTATATCTGTTGTCTGAATATTTCCACCGTGAAGAAGTTTGAACCAAATATAAGCGTGAGCTTTTTCATTATATGAAGTTTCTTTAAAGATATTTGCTATCTGTTCTAAGCCATCTTTTCTAGCTTTTTGCTCGTAATATTCATATTTCACTCTTGCCTGTGACTCTCCAGCATAAGCTGCCATTAAATTTGCGTAAGTCCTTGTTTGTTCAAATTCCATATTAACCACCTTTACGATAGAGCAACATCAAGTATCATCATACAAACAAAACCTATCATTACACCAACCGTTCCAATACTAGTTCCACGAAATCTATTAGACTGCGATTCTGGAATTAATTCTTGTGCAACAACATAAATCATAGCACCAGCTGCAAAAGCTAATGCGTATGGCAAAATAGGTTGAACATACACAACTAAAATCGCACCAAAAACTGCTGCAATAGGTTCTACAATTCCCGTAAGTTGCCCGTAGAAGAAACTTTTCTTACGACTAAGACCTTGTGCGTATAATGGCATAGCCGAGGCAAGTCCTTCAGGAAAATTTTGAATAGCAATACCTAAAGCCAGTGCAAAAGCTGAGGCATACAGAGCAGAATCGTTTTGAATAACTGCCAAACCATATGCAACACCAACGGCAAGACCTTCTGGTATGTTGTGAATTGTGATTGATAAGATAAGCATTTTATTTCTATGCTCTAAAGATGATTGCTCGCTTTGTTTATTCTTGTCATAGATAATTTTATCCAGAATTTCCAAAAATAAACCACCTAATATAAAACCAACGGCTGCAACTAACCAAGCTTTATCGGTTATCTGCTCTGCCATCTCTATACTAGGTGATAAAAGTGACCAAAAACTTGCTGCAATCATTACGCCTGAAGCGAAACCCAGCATTAAGTTTAAGAATTTCGTATTCATTTTTTTTACAAAAAATACCGTCATAGCTCCTAAAGCCGTGACGCCCCAGGTCATAAGTCCGGCTAAAAGAGACGGTAATATTATATTATCCATAATCTACTCCTTACAATCAGGGCAGACTCCTTTAAAAACAATTTCGTGGGCTTGTAACTCAAAACCGGTTTTTTCTGAAATAATATCGTTGATTTCTTGTATGTATTCTATATCAACATCAAAAAAGCAATCACATTCTGTACATTTTATATGATAATGTTTATAAAGCGTGTGATCAAACCTATCCGCGCTATCTGGCATAGATACTTTTTGCACTTGTCCTGTTTCGGCTAGTATATTTAAGTTTCTATATACTGTTCCACGGCTAATTGTTGGATGCTCCCTAAAAATTTCATTGTATATATCATCTGCTGTTGGATGATTTTTCAGAGAATGCACTGTATTTAGAACAATTTGTCGTTGAATCGTATTTCTCATCATTATACCTCCTTATTAGTAATTCATATCAATTATAACATATTACTCTTAAACTGTCAATTCTCTTACTGTAATATATGCAAAAAATTTACGTTTGTGAAATAATTTGATAACAAATATTGCTTTTCTTCTTTAAATATGATAAAATATAATAAATTAATATGTACAAATGTTTTTCATACCACGAGTTTTAAGAGCTTGTGGTTTTTTTAAGGAGATTTTTAATGTCAGCAAGAGAAAACAAAATGGGCTCAATGCCTATACCAAAATTATTATTCACCATAGCATTTCCTATTATAATATCAATGACAATTCAAGCGTTATATAATATTGTAGATAGTATTTTCGTTGCAAAAATAAGTGAAGAGGCGTTAACTGCCGTATCATTAGTGTTTCCAATTCAAAGTTTAATGATATCTTTGGCTGTCGGAACAGGTGTCGCAATCAATGCGCTGATTTCAAGATTTCTTGGGCAAAAAGAATTTGCCTTGTGCAGTAAAATAGCTAAGAACGGTATATTTTTATCGCTTTTAAATTTTGTAATCTTTGCAATAATAGGAGTATTATTCTCAAAACTATTCTTTTCTATGCAAACAGATAATCAATTAATAGTAACATACGGCAATCAATATATGTCAATTGTTACAGTTTGTTCTATCGGTATGTTCACAATGGTTACCTTTGAGCGTTTTTTACAAGCAACTGGGCAAACTATTTTAAGTATGGCGACACAAGGTGTTGGTGCAATTGTAAATATAATCTTGGATCCAATTTTAATCTTCGGACTTTTTGGTTTCCCAAGACTAGAGGTTGTAGGGGCTGCAGTGGCAACGGTAGTTGGACAAATTTGTGGTGCGTTGGTTGGTTTTTATTTAGTTAGAAAACATATCAATCAGTTCAGTATGAGTCTTCGCAACTTTAAACCGGATTTAAAATCTATAAAAACAATATATCAAATTGGTTTCCCAGCAATTTTAATGCAGTCAGTCGGTTCAATTATGGTATTCAGCCTAAATTCAGTATTACTAATGTTTTCTACAACTGCAACAGCAGTTTTTGGTATTTATTATAAACTACAAAGTTTTGTATATATGCCAATATTCGGTATTTCAAATGGTTTTTTATCAATCACAGCATATAATTTTGGAGCGCGTCATAAGGAACGAATCGTTTCATTGCACAAACTAGCAATAAGTGTTGTTTTAATAATGATGTTGCTTGGAACATCAATGTTTATGCTTATGACCAACCCAATGTTATCACTTTTTGAAGCATCTGACGAAATGCTTTTAATTGGACACAGTGCCCTTCAAATCATCAGTATAAGTTTTGCATTTGCAGGTTTCTCAATCATCGCATCATCGCTATTCCAAGCTTTAGGCAAAGCACACTACAGCTTAATTTTATCTCTATCACGTCAACTACTAATAGTAGTACCTTTAGCTTTTATACTAGCAAAGACCACTGGGTTAAACGGAGTGTGGTATTCGATAGTAATTGCCGAAATTATTTCATTTTTTGTATCAATAGTACTATTAATGCAAGTATATTCAAAAGTTATAAATAAATTATAAAGCAAAATAAAACTGCAAGAAAACACACAAAGTGATTTTCTTGCAGTTTTATTTTTATCAGAATATTTTATAGCGTTGCAGGGACGGATTCAATATCCATCCGTCATATCGATACATCCGTTTTTAATTTAATAGATGTAAATTTATTGCACGGTGAACGGTTGGGTATGGAATCCAAATCCTACAGGGTGCATTGTTTTTTTATAGTGCTAGCTCCCTCCGTCAAAATCAAAGATTTTGCCACCTCCCTCGGAGAGGGAGACTCAGTCTGTCGAAAGACTCGTTTTCAAAATAAACTTTTGGGCAAAATATACAATTTTATTAAGTGCTACCACTCACCGTTTTCGAATAACTTTTTTCGCTCAGTACACTCGCCGTTGGGCGATACTTTTGAACTCTCAAAAGTATCCAAAAACCGAAAACTTTGGCGAAAGTTTTGTCAAAATGGGGCGTATATTGTTGTATGTTCCACGAAATTCGGCATACATTCGCCTAACCATTAGTGCACCAGCTCGCTATCGCTTATGCTGTGGAATTAATAAATTTTCACGACCACTAAGCTGCCTATAGCAGTGCTAGAACTTACGTTATACGTTGTTCGCAATAATTAGTTTTATGCAACATTTTTTAGCTTGGTACTTTTTCGACACTCTGCACCTCCCTCTTTTAGGAAGACTTTTTCTTTGGCTCCTTCTTTGAGGGAGCTGTCACCGAAGTGACTGAGGGAGTTCACTCCGCATTATTTATTATTATGCACGGATGCCGAATTTCGTACTCCTAGTAAAAACATAACGCCCATATTTTGATAAATATTTTTAGACATAAAAAAAACGACTTAGCTTACGCTAAATCGTTTTGTGGTGGAAACAACAGGGATCGAACCTGTGACCCCCTGCTTGTAAGGCAGGTGCTCTCCCAGCTGAGCTATGCTTCCTAAAGAAGTATAGACTCTATAACTGAATATAAAGTCTATATTTGGTGACCCGTACGAGAATCGAACTCGTGATGCCGCCGTGAAAGGGCGGAGTCTTAACCGCTTGACCAACGGGCCTTATTTAGTATATATATTAATAGAGTTCACACTCTTAATTTGTATTGGTAGCGGCAGTGGGATTCGAACCTACGACCAATCGGGTATGAACCGAGTACTCTAGCCAACTGAGCTATGCCGCCATATTGCTTTAATCAGCTATATTATAATAACACATTTACTCTGGCTTGTCAATACTTTTTTTGAAATTTTTTAAATTTCTTTTTCAAGTTTGGTCTGTGTCGTGACTGCTTAATTATAATATCACAACACAGATACTTTGTCAACACTTTTTTTATATTTTTCGATATTTTTTTATATTTTTTATTTTACAATACGTTTATAATAATTTTAATGTGTTATAAAAGATAATTACAATAAGGTAAATACCACCAATAATAACACCGATAGAATATCCTACAAATGTTAAAACTGTACTTAAAACTGTTATTGCTGCTAAAATTCCAACATTTGCCATTAACATTTTATAGTTTGTATTCTTTTTAAAAATCAAATAATCTTTAAATTCGCCTTTGTTTTCTTGTGTTTTTTTAACAAATACAGCTATAGCTACTAAAAAAGCAATAGATAAACCAGCATATAGTAATGTTTTGCTAACACTTGAGCCGATAAAATATACTAAAACAAGGTTTACTATATTACTTATCGCAATTAGATAAATATCTTTTGTGTAAGTTACAAGAACAAAATATTGAACTGCAATAGCCGTTAAAAGTATATAAATGTATTTTACTGCTGATAATATAGTAAATACTTTTGCAAAACCGAAACATATTGTCATAACAATAAGCACGCTACAAAGATTTTTTGCTGTTATTAATTTATATGGATTTTCTTTTTCTTTATTTCTATCTAAATACCATTTAACTCCAGATGCCACTGTACCCACAGTACAGCTATAAAACAATGCATTTACAATGCTTATAACACCAAGATATCCTTCTGCATTAGCATTAGACATTCTATACAAATACATTGTTGCAAAAATTCCAACAAAAACCATCGTAAATACAATTAATAGTTTATTTGTCACAAAATCCTGCTGTTTTCTTTCGTTACTCATTTCCACTCTTTTACTCTCCTTATGATAAATTATCTGTCTGATACATAATCGCCGAAACACACGCTATTGGAGCTGTTTCAGCACGTAGTATTCTTTTCCCTAAAGAGGCCACTTGCACGTTATTCTCTAGCAAATATTCTATTTCCGTGCTATCAAAACCACCTTCTGGACCAATGATAATTGATATGCTTTCAAATTTTTGTTCACTTATTATTTCTTTAAGCGATACATCTTGCTCGTTTTCGTATAAAACAATGTTTAAATCTTTATCTTTTATATCTTTGACAACCGTTTTTAGATTCAAAAAATCACAAACTTGTGGAATTTTACCCCTTCCACTTTGTTTTGCTGCCTCAACAGCAATTTTTTGCAAACGTTCTTTACGCTTTTTCGCACTTTTCTCATCAAATTTCACAATAGACCTTGCTGATGAGAACGGAATTATCGCGTAAGCACCAAGTTCAGTAACTTTTTGCGTAACTAAATCTAGCTTATCACCTTTTGTCGCTGATATATAGACGTAAACATTTACAGAAGGTTCCCCTTTTGGTGGATTTTCTGATAAAATTTTACATTCTGTATGATTATCGCATATTTTATCTATTATACAATTATACTCTAAAACTCCGTCACTTGCAACTATTTTTTCAGAAATTTTCATTCTAAGTGACTTTGACAGATGAAAGTGGTCATCTCCGTTAATATTTATGCCATATTCTGTCTTATTTTCTTCTGTTATAAAAAATCTCGCCACAATTATTCCTCGCCTTTTAGTTGATTTAGTGCTAAATTATACAGTGTGTTTTTAGGGATTTTCATACTTGCCGATACAAATTTCACTGCATCTTTCAGCGTCATTCCAGAATTTATTAATTCTCTAACTTTGTCCAAGCTATCTTGTTCGGTATTTTCAGACACATCTGCCTCAGAAATATCTGCACCTTTAATAACCAAAACATACTCCCCTCTTGGGTCTTTTTGATTATATAACTCCACAGCATCGTCTAAATTTGTATTAATATACTCCTCAAACTTTTTCGTAATCTCACGGCAAATTGTAAGTGGACGATTTCCGAAATATTTTTGCATATCTGCAAGAGTTTTTTTAAGTTTATGTGGAGCTTCATAAAAAACCATCGTACGAGTTTCGTTTTTAAGGCTTTCTAA
This sequence comes from Clostridia bacterium, assembly GCA_044426345.1. Taxonomy (GTDB): domain Bacteria; phylum Bacillota; class Clostridia; order Oscillospirales; family Butyricicoccaceae; genus CAYJLC01. The sequence goes on from JAWXUP010000042.1 coordinate 20,051, forward strand.
ATGCTCAAATCTGCTTTTTTTATTGGTAGACAAAAATCCTTCGAATGTAAACCTACCAGTCGGTTGACCAGATACAGAAAGCGCAGCGATAACAGCTGATGCACCAACAACTGGCACAACTTCAACGCCTTTTTCGTGACATAGCGCAACAATATCCTCACCTGGGTCGGAAATAGCAGGCGTACCAGCATCTGTCACCAGACCACAGCTTTCACCAGCCAATATTCTAGACACAATTTCCTCACCTTTAGCGCGTTTATTATGCTCATAATAGCTAATCATAGGTTTTTTAATATCGAAATAATTGAGGAGTTTTGAGCTCACACGAGTGTCCTCTGCGGCAATAAAATCCACCTCTTTGAGCGTTTCAACTGCTCTATATGTCATATCTCCTAAATTACCAATAGGAGTTGAAATAATGTATAATTTCATCGTTTATATATCCTTTTAAGCTCGTCAGTATACGATAAATCATCGTTACGAGTTATTAATGCTGGCTCTACAATTATACCAGACTTTGCGCCTACTTTACCCTCTACAAGAACAACAGACGGTGCTGAATTTGCTGTAGATAGTACATATTTCATACGTTTTGGTTCAATGCCATTGTCAAACATCGCTCTAAAAATATCTGAAGTGCGTTCTGGTTTTTGCACGATATAAATCCTTCCACCATATTTTAGCAGATATTTCGCACTTTTGCAAACTTCAAAAACGTCAAATTCACGTTCTACACGTGCTATTTTTTTGTTCATACTCTCGGTTTCAAGACCAGAGTTTTCTTTAAAATAAGGAGGATTAGAAATCACGACGTCATACTCGCCACGTTTTAAAAATTTATCTACCTCTTTTGCATCTTCATTAAATACGCGAATTGGCAAATTATTTAAAATTGCGTTTTCTCTTGCTAATTCTGCCACTTCTGACTGAATTTCAACAGCATCAACGTGTATTTTAGTATTTTTTCCATACAATAATACTGAAATTGCACCATTTCCGCAACCTAAATCGCAAATTTTCTCATTGGACTTAACTTTTGCGAAATCCGTAAGCAAAACCGTATCTTGTCCAAGTTTAAAAAAACGGTCGTCTTGAATTAATTTCAGTCCACTATGTAAAGTATCTTCGCTACGTCCCATTTTGCCCTCACTTATAATTATACATATTATACATTATATCATATTTCTCCAAAAAATAAAATGTATAAAATAAAAATATTTAGAAAAAATAGTAATAAATAACTTAAAAGGAGTGTTTTTTATTCGTAAATTTATAATAATTTTCACAATTTTCGCCTGCCTTACAACAATGTCAATCTTAACACCACAAGCTGCTACTTATAAGCAAGGCTCAAGTGGTGCTGTTGTACGTGAAATACAAACCAAACTAATAAATTGGGGCTACCTAGATGGTGCAGCAGATGGTATTTATGGTTCAGCAACAACATCAGCAGTAAAACTTTTCCAACAACGAAATGAGCTAACAGTCGATGGAATAGTTGGAACGCAAACATTAACAGCGCTTGGAATTTCATCTGGGACTACAGCCTCTCGTGACGAAGATTTATATTTGCTTGCAAGAATTATTTCTGCCGAAGCTCGAGGTGAGCCTTATGAAGGACAAGTTGCAGTCGGAGCTGTAGTACTAAATCGTGTATCGCACCCGTCTTTCCCAAACACTTTTGCTGGTGTAATATATCAAAAAGGTGCTTTCACGGCAATAGTAGATGGACAGTTTAACGAACCAATCGCCGAAAGTGCATATCGTGCAGCACAAGATGCGCTAAATGGTTGGGACCCAACAGGAGGAGCAATTTATTACTACAATCCAGTAAAATCAACCAGTTCGTGGATTTTCACGCGTGAGGTTATCACTGTAATTGGTAATCATAGGTTTGCAATATAGCATTTTAGAGTTTATGTGATTTCGTGCAGGGATATTTTATCGTGTAGCATACCGATACGTCTCATTTTAATATTTGTGCGATTTTTATTGCGAGGCAGACGGTACGTCCCATTTTAATATTCGTGCGATTTTATTGCGAGGCAGACGGTACGTCCCATTTTAATATTCGTGCGATTTTATTGCGAGGCAGACGGTACGTCGAGGACGCCGTCCCCTACGGTGTGTTGTTTTTTCAAAATGGCGATATTTTATAGCGTGGTCACGGGCGAACGCAGTTCGCCCCTACAGGGTGCATTATTTTTCACGTATAAATAAATTTATAACACCGTATCAAACGTGCGTGGCACGAATAACGTAAGTTCAAGCACCGAAATAGGCAACTACGTGGTCGAG
>JAWXUP010000143.1:0-3436 GCA_044426345.1 Clostridia bacterium
TGGAATATATGAGAAAACGACCGACAGTGGCGACCTTGAATTTGCGTTATATGACCTATATATCGACATCAGAAACGCTCCACTTGCGACGTCAGACGATGATGAGCAAAGGTTTGAAATTGACAGCTACATCACACTCGAAGTTCCAGTGTCATTTGCCGGAAAACTACTGCCAAACCTTCAAATTAGGCTCAAAACCACAGCTGGATATATACCGAAATTCTAAAATTTGTTGATAATTGATATAGCTTTATCCAAAAACTTGTGATATTGTTAGTTTAAAAATTAAGGAGTGAAAATTATGAAAAAGAAATTGATTGCAATCTTCGGTGGACTTATCGTCTGCATGGCGTTAATATTGCTGATTTTAAGCAAATCTGAAGATACAACTGTTGACGACGTTGAAATACCAACAGTCGATAACGAACAAACCGAAATTGTGGTGATAGAGCCAACAATTACACCAGAAATCGTCGTTGAACCTATCGAAATACAAGAAACCGAGCCTGAAAAAGACGTAAATGGTGACGATCAAGGCACGGAACAAACTATTCAGCCAGATGTTGAAGAAAAACCGACGTACACCGAAGAACAGCTGTCAGACCCAACGCAAACACCAAGTGGCGAGCCAGTTGAAGTGCCGACGGAAGATGAAGAAGTGGCAGAAACTGAATCTACTCAAAGCACAACAACTAGCACCGAGCAGTCAACGAGCAATGGTTCAACAGATGGGAAAACATATGTACCAGGATTTGGTTGGATAGAAAACAGTGGTGAAAACACTGTAGTTCCTGATACGTCACAAGGAGATATAAATACCCAAGTTGGTATTATGGGATAGAAATTATATACTTAAAGCACTACGAAAATGTAGTGCTTTTTCTTATTTAAGGAGGAAAAATGAAAAGAATAATATCAATAATTGTTTCTATATGTTTAGTTCTAACAACCTTCTGTATTGCTTTTGCCGATACAGGTGGCAGTAGTAATGTCGATTCTGGTGGTAGCAATTTAGGAACTGGTACGTCTACTAGCTATTGGAGTTCAGGTTATGATGGTGTAAGAGTAACTGTTGTTAATTCAGAAACTCATAATGTAATAACCGTTCCAATTGATATAACCAACAAAACAATAACTTCTAATGTTATTCACTTCGGCAAAGCAAGTAAACTTAGTTATTTAAACGGTTATACGTTGTCAACTACAGTTGGAAATTATACTTACACAAACCCCAATATTACACTACCAATAATAGTAAGTTCCAGTGGGACTAATAATTTAGATGAAATAAAGGAATATTTCACTTCTGAATATTTAGTTGAGCTTATTTCAAGCATTAGTGGAATGAATTATGAAACCCTTATAAATGGCAATTATAAATTGCTCATTGAACCAATAGCCTATTTTGTTTATGAAGGCATTTGGTTCGCAATGACTGCCACCGAAGCAGCGCTTTACGACGAAGCTGTAAGTGGTGATTTGAAATCGAATATGGCATCGCTTTCGCACAAAAACTTACCACTTTCAATGTTCCTTGAAATGAGTGATCTAGGCTTTTCTGCGTGGGCCGGAAGTACGACAACATCGGCTACAAATGCACAAATCAAAGCAAATCTAGGCTTGGGAGTTGTACGTTTTGAAGAAGACCCAGAACCCACCGAAACAAGCGATTACGATTACGAATATCGTATCGACACCGAAGTCATAACCTCAGTTTATGTTTACGGAGGGCAGTCCGACCCTCTTGATAAAACAGTCATCACGTTCGACATTGATGGCACAGATTATACAGTCAGCAACGTCTACTATCCAGATGGCGACGGTCAACTCGTTTGGGTTAAATGGACTACACCGAGCGAGCCTCAAGACATCGTAATTGACGTGTCGGTTTCAGGTCCAGGTGATGTTGATAGTTCAAAAATTTACTGTTCTATCGTGTCTTTAGACGAAAATCCACCACCAAATCCAGTCGCTGACGATAGAAACGATGATTTTGAGTACGAAACTGCTCCATCTCGTGACGTTTTAACAACTGCAACTTGGGGAATTTGGACTCCGTATTGGCAAGAAAATTGGGTTGATAACGGTGGCTGGGAATACGACAAGTACACCGATGGAAATGGTGTCGAGCAAAAAGATAAATATTGGGATTCAGACTGGGAGGACGAAGGTTGGTGGGAATTTGACTACAATGAATATTCTGCAAGCCTATCTGCGACAACGGAAATCACGTGCGATAGTGAAAATCCAACTGCAAACGACGACACGATGAAGTCTGGATATGGCATAAATCAACTCGTCGAAACGTCAGTTAGAACCACGCAAAGTTCAGCTACAACCGACTGCCAAAATGTTGTTAGTTACTTCTCGGAGTTTAACTACGAAACATATTGGCGACTGCTCGAGCAAACGTCAAATGATGAGTTCGAATTCCAAAAAAATGTATATTCAACCTACAAAAATCGCACGCATTTTGTTCCGATTTGGTATCCAGACGGACTTTACACGGTGAATTCTTGGGTAATAGATACGTGGACACCAGTTGGAATGCTGTCGCTAAACTTGACAGATAACTTAAATATTGACGGAAATTTGTGGGATGATTGGCATATTGCCGTAAAATAAGGAGGATTTAATGAAATTTTTAACCAAAAACAAAAAAACATTACTGCAAATACTACTTTTTGTGTGTATTTTCAGTATAACAGCATTCGCCGACGGAACTGGCGACGTGGCTGGCGCAGTGGAATCAACGTGGACAGATGCAAGCGCACAAATCAAGCAAGTCGTAAATAACGTAATTTTTCCGTGCATCGACTTAATTTTAGCAGTATTTTTCTTCACAAAAGTCGGTTTAGCGTACTTCGACTTTAGAAAATCAGGCCAATTTGAATGGACGGGCCCTGCAATTTTATTTGCGTGCTTGGTGTTTACGATGACGGCGCCACTTTATATTTGGGAGATAATTGGCGTGTAGTAAGATAAAATTCATTTGAAACATACCACAAAATATGCTATAATATTTTCAATACGAAAAAGAAAAAAGGAGAACCAACATGACACAAGAACTAACCCTTGAACAACAAATCTGCCTTGATATTTTCACTAATGAAAGTATCGATACTTACAAATACAACGGTGTGCATTTCAAAACAAACAACACCGATATGGCTGATGAAATCAAGCAACAATACATCGAATATTACAGTCAAAAAGTCGCTCCACAAAAATTGAAAAACCTTATTGTAAACGACGATGGCGTGTCTGAATTTGTAGACACTCACTATGATACAGTGCAAGTTCCGTTCAACAGAATTCGTCGTATCACAGGCTACCTAGTTGGCGATGTTTCACGTTGGAACACCGGCAAACGTGCCGAAGAACAAGATCGAGTTCATCATACTGGGGTTTAGAATTTTCAATATAGGGTATGAAT
>JAWXUP010000144.1:0-3407 GCA_044426345.1 Clostridia bacterium
ACACAGTGCGATGACTTGTTTGCACCACGTCATAAATGGGTCGCTGTATCCACGTGGAACTGAAAACATATACAGACTGCCGACTGCGATTTGAATTAAAAGTATGCCACCACGTTTTAGGTTTGCAAAAAATACTTTTATGACGGCATATCCCATCATAAAAATAATAAACAGCACCATAATTGGGTTTATGCCACCAAAACTACCAAACATTGCAGCGTTCATCGCCTCTGAAATCGTGGGTAGGTCGAGTAGTTCGGTCATGAAATTATTTGCAACGTCGCTAAAATCACCACTTAAACCTGTTATGCCAGCAGTAAGCGTAGCACTTAAATTTACTGATAACGCATACAATCTCACTGGTAAAATGCTGAAAAGCGAGGTCGCCATAAAGCCTTTTATGACATTTAGCAGGGTGCTTTTCACGCTACCACGACCACTTTGATAGTCGATTGCACACTCGAAAACTGCGACGATAATTCCCACGACATACAGCGCCCACGCAAGTTTTGAAAAGAAAAGCACAACCGAGTTTACCCAATCAAGTTCGAACAAATCGACACCTAAACTACCCATCGCAGTGAAAAAATTAGCTAAAAAGCCAACCATTTGCGAATAAATCCAATCGAGCATCATGTCAAGCACGTCGCCGATTAGAAAGTCCCATATAAACATTTTTCACCTCTAATCTTTATTTTTGGACAAAAGAAAACACACCCTAAGGTGTGCATTACATTGATTGAGTCATCGTGAACTCTTGTTCGTCAGAAAACAGCATTGCGTAGTTGTCAATCTGTTCGCTAATCATATCGTAATCTTTTGGTTTTGGTTGATAGCCATACCACGCAGTTTTGTCGCCATTTGACCATAGATGTGGACGTATTTTAATACCATTTACATGTTTATTGCCCCATATTTGCGTGAAATTTATCATTTCTTGGTCGATTTTCCCGTTGTTTTTATCAATTACAGTGAGTTTTAAATCGTCAAACTCATCACGGACATGTAAGTCTGCAAACTCGATTTTCAGTCGAGTATTTTCGCTAAGTGGAATGTACATTGCGTTGCCGATGAATGTCTTATTTTCGTGATTTTGCGTAAAAATCAGCAGTTCTCGTTCAAATTTATTCAATTTTATCTCCTTTTTTACAGCATCTGGGTTTTGTAGCCAGTGTTTATAGCTCGAAATTGGTTTTGCGATGTTTTTTTCTATTAGGTACGTGAGCACGATATTCCACAACAATTGAGATTGATCGTCGGTTGGAATTATTGATTCTGGAACTATAACGTCGAGTTTGTCGCCGTTTTTCATATACAAAATGTCTGGAATTATTTGCTCGTAATTGTCAAGGAATATATGACGTAAATACCTTTTCATGCGTGGCACGTCGACAGCATATCTTTTAAACACCCAACCACTGTAGTTGTGGTTTTTAATAAAATCTTCTGTTGAAATTTCTTTGCACATAGCACCCTCCGTTAATTTTCATCGTTTAATTGTTCTTTTTCAGCATCTTCAAGCACTTTTTCGATAAGACTTGTCAGAAAAGCTTTCTTTTTAATAGCATTTTTTTCTAAGTATGCATCTAATTTGTCCATAAGTTCTGCTGATACTTGTATTGCAAGTGTTCTCACATTTTTATCGCTCATAGTTTTTTCGCCTTCTTTCAATTTGTAATATTCGGTTATGATTTGCTCGATGTATTGGTTTAGCGTAAGTCCACTTTGTTCTTTTTTTAAGCTGACTTTATCGTGCAAGGGAACACTGATTTTAGCGCATAAGCTTTTTGTATTTTCCATATTAGCCTCCTTTTTGTAAGCTAAGTATATATGAATTTCAAGGTTAAAGCTATTACTAAAATCAACGAAAAACAAGGCGAATAATATATTAATTGTACATAAAACGCAAAAAAGCTAAACCACGATTAAATGGTTTAGCTTGGGGAGGGTTACTCATGTTACGAATTTTCACTTAGCCACTGATGATACATTGGTGGGATTTTTACTGAAAAATTTCTGTATTCAACACAGCAATGATAAGCCATGTCTTTAGCTTGTTTTTCTGTGACGAATAATTTTTCCAAAAATTTATTTTTAACATTTTTACCCAGCCAAAATCGACTAACTAGCAATAATCCATTATCTTTTTTGAAGAAAATATGCGACATTTCTGTGTTTGGAACCAAGCCTTTAAAAGCACCTACGTGACCACAAACAATTATTTCAACATTATTATCTTTCATTAAATCTTCATCAAATCCAAATTCTTTAGGAGTCACAAAATCAATGGATAGAGGCATAGCAAAGCTACCAACTTTCTCTACTGGATACTGTGTATTTGCTTGAAATTTAGGCGTTTGTTTTTGCGAAAAATAAGCTTTATCTTTGTGTGCATAACTTATACTCTTGTGTTCTCCTGGATACCACGTTTGATATCTCTCGCTTTCTTGAGCGTGCCACCAAAACCACCATGCAACCATTTCTTTTGTAGCGTTTGGCATTTCAGTATACATTGAAACAAGATAATAATTATCATTCATTAATGAATATCCACAGTCAAAATGAAGATTGTCATTTACAAGAATATCATTCTTGTTTTCAAATAATGTCTTAGTTATCCCACCAGATGTTTTTAATTTTTCTATTATTTCTATTGGAACATCGCTATTTGGCATTCCTTTATATTTTTTTAAATCCAAAACAACACCCTCCGTTCATTATATTCATACCCTATATTGAAAATTCTAAACCCCAGTATGATGAACTCTATCTCGTTCTTCGGCGCGTTTGCCAGTATTCCAACGTGAAACGTCGCCAACTAGGTAGCCTGTAATTCTTCGAATTCTGTTGAACGGAACTTGCACTGTATCGTAGTGAGTGTCTACAAATTCAGATACGCCATCATCGTTTACAATCAAGTTTTTAAGCTTTTGTGGAGCGACTTTTTGACTATAATATTCAATGTATTGTTGCTTAATTTCATCACGCATATCAGTGTTGTTTGTTTTGAAATGCACTCCGTTATATTTGTAAACTTCGATACTTTCATTGTCGAAAATATCAAGGCATATTTGTTGTTCTGGTGTTAATTCTTGTGTCATTTTAGTTCTCCTTTTTAAATTTCATATTGAAATAAGTATAGCATATTTTGAGTGTTTACACAATTGTGCAATTTGTAGATTTTCAAGTATAAAAAACGAACAGTTAGCCTGTGATGGACTTTAACTGTTCGTCATTTTTTTCAAATATTTCTAGCATTAACCTTGCTCCAAGCTTAAAACCTTCAGTGAACATTTCTTCATTTCCGATGGAATCTAAGTCACCCCATGCGTTCATAATGTCTTCAAGCAAGGCTTTTTCTTCAGTGTTTAACAGCTTTTCTAACTGGTCAACAGTATCGTACAACT
>JAWXUP010000145.1:0-3407 GCA_044426345.1 Clostridia bacterium
AACTTTGTTGTACATTTCCTTGTACATAGGATCTACATAAGACATACGATGAATTCGCATATTAACACCTTTATGAATATTACCGTATTCAATTTTAGATACTTCTTCTTGTAGTTCCTCACTTAATTCCTGTTCGATACTCTCATTTGCAATATCTGTTGCAATTCTGTTAAACAATCTTTCCATGTCTTTTTCGGTATTACCATAACCAGAGCCTAAATAGGCAGAGTTTTTTGTTACCGAACCAGAAGTTGTTGCTGGGGAAACTACCGTTTTCTCAAGCTCAATTCTTGCTGTTTCACTTGCAAGAACTTCTTCGATTTCATCAGTATACTCATCATCTTTAGTATGTAGAAACGTACCACTTGTATGATTTCCTTTGCCTGTACCAACTGGGTCATCACCTTTTGAAACAACTTCTTCACTTAACTTAGCAAGTATTTCATCCAGCAGTTCTTCACCAGATTTATTTGGTGATTTAGCTTGTTCTTCCTCAATTTTATCTTTTGTGTTTTCGATAATTTCCTTAATGTATTGCCAAGCTTTTACTAAAATTATATTTGATGCAATATATCTAGTTCTGCAGTCATCATCATAAACACAATCATCAATTAAAGGTATAATATCATTTACAAAGTCTAAGTATTCACCAGAATATTCGTCAACATTATTTATGTCACCACTTATACAATACTGAATCATTAAGTTTTGTATTATAGAAAACTTAGCAGAGCCTGCATCAATTTGTGTTTTAATTGTTGGCACTATCTCGGAAAATCTAATATTATTTAAAGTAATTCCACGTTTAAAGCGACCAGGGAAGCTTTCGCACATTCTGGCTTCAACATAAACATCTTCTAAAATATTATTTAGACTATGTATTGTAGTCATAATAACTTTTTTAGCTATATTATTGTTAAGCAATTCTTCCTTAATTTCTTCCAAATTTTCATCTTCTGTTTCATCTAAATCTGTTGGAAAATTAGGATAAAATTTACCTGCCTTTATAGCGTTTTGAAAATGAGTGGATGTAGAAAAATCAGTGTATAACACATGACCTATTTCGTGTCCGTTTAGCCCCATTAAACTATCGGCTTTTAACATTCTTGTTGGGAAGCTTTTTGTGATAAAATTGGCTGCGTTTATTGAAATGTTTTTATTATCAGTAAAAGCTATTGAAGCATCTGGGTTTTCATCCCAAAACATTTTTACGATTAATTTTTTCTTGTATCGATTGGCACAAACTTCTGCTATATCTGTTAAATATGAACCGAAAGAAGCAGACCCGAAGATCTGCTCATCAGTAAGTTTAGATTTTACATCAGCAATGCGTCGATTTATTTCTCTATGCGACGTTCTCATTAATCTAATCCTTCTTTCTGCATAGACTTAGACAATATATCGTCTAAGTCTATATGATAATAATTAGCAGCACTTAATGCAAACCACGCTGGAGGGACTCTTAATCCACTTTCGTATTTTGCATACGTACTGCGTGATACACCTAATTTTCTGGAAATTTCTTTCTGTGAAATTTTAGGAGTTCGTGAATATCGTAATATCTTTAAATTTTCTGCAAAGAAGTATTCTTCACCTAAAACATAAACAAAACGATTTCTGTCATACTTCATTGTCACACCGCCTGTGTCAAGTGAATTTCATTCTTTTATTTTGGATTTTGCCGTCATTCATTCTTAATTTCATCTCCTTCTTAAAATATTGGTTCAATGCAAGTAGAAAAAATTTCATCTCTATTTTCAGGATCGCTAGATACAGAAGATAAAACAGTATGTTTTGCTGATTCAATGGCATCTCCTAAAATCATATAGGACTGTACCCAAGAGATTAGCTCACGCACACCACAGTTTCCGTCTGTAATCATTGTTTCCTTGCATTTCTGAACAATTTCATTAACTGCACTAGCCATTTTTTTAACCATTGGCTTTTCTTTGCATCCAGTAATATTTGTTACACGTTTTACTAAAGTGTCAGTGTCAGGTTCGTCTACATCTATAACTAAGTTCATACGAGAAATTATAGATTGATTTAAGTTTTTACAACCTTCATAACTAACATTTGTAGTAACGACAACAACCGTTTCTGGGTGTCTTTCTATTCTTTCTCCAGTAGGCAGTGTAATACCATTACATCTATCTAACAAGGAGTTAAGACCAACTAATACGCCAGGATTTGCAATAACAGTAGGCTCTTGAATTTCAATCACACAACCAAGTTTTAAAGCTTTAACAAAATCTGTTTCCACGTATTTAAACCCTTGCTTTTTCTCTGTATTTGAATTTTCACCAGCATTACTTTGTATTACTTCAATCAGCTTTTGATATACATCATTTTCATCAATTTCTTCATCATATTCGCCTGTAAGACGTTCATAAGCAGAAGACGGATCCATTCGTATATCATCAAAACTTGGAAGACTTATATCGTCTGATACTTTTTCAGCCATATCAGGTAATATTTGTCCAACCAAATCAAAAATCTCAGTATTTGCCGAGCATGTCACATACATATAAGGTAAACTTAATCCAGCAGCTATTGCTTTTGCACCTTCTGTTTTACCAGTACCACTAGGACCTCTAAGTAAAAAGTTTCTCATAGGTTGTTCTGAAGAAGTAGTCGCTTTAATATGTTTGCAAATAGTTTCAACTTCAGCAGGTATAACATACCATGAAGGTATTGAAGGAATTAATTCTTTTTCTTTGCTAGAAAATGTTCTTTCTGACAATGTATATTGACCTACAAAATCACCAGCAGATATAGTGTTTTTCTTTTTACTTTTGAGAATGCCAGGTTTCATAATTGTAAAATCACCTACTGTTACATACGCAGGTGAATATGTACCTTGTGTTAAAACCATTGAGGTTATAGGTGTAATGTTATTGGTGCTAGGTATCGAAGCTGGTAATCCTTCATCTCCAAGAGTAGAAGCACTTGACACTCTACGATATATGTTGTCACATAAAAGAGCTGCTGTTTCACAAGATTTTTCTAAATCTGGGAACTTATCATTGTATTCTTTAAGAAATTCAGCAAAAGTTTCGCTAAATTCTGTATTTTCCATAGATTTTGGAATTAAAGAAAAAACAAGTGCAGAGCCACTACTGTAACCATCTTTAAATTCGTAAGGTGACATATTTAATGATATAGGATTATCAATTTTAGATGCAATAAATTTCCCTTTCATTCTGTTATACACAACGACATGGGTAGAACCATCAGTGCTAGGATATTCAATAATATCCATTGCAGGTTTTTGTGTTCCAACAGCTCCTAAACCATCTAAAGAATCTCCATTACTGGAAGCCGTAATTAGCTTTGCGTAATTTAATAATGCTTTAAGTGTAGCCGCGTGTAGCGTTGAATAAGCTTTTTTAGTTGTATTGTATTTT
>JAWXUP010000146.1:0-3380 GCA_044426345.1 Clostridia bacterium
TGTGTCATTAAAAAGCGTGTAAAGTCCAGCAAGTAACAGGGCTCCCAGCACTACAGCAATAAGAATTTTCACACCTGAATCCACGTAGTTTTCGCCACGTTCATTCGCTAAAACCAAGCGAGTTCTAGCTTTAAACATTTGGAATTTAATAGCGATTTTATTAACAGTATTTTTCACACTATTAATAATTTTTTTAAGTAAAGTTTTCATAATTTTTCTCCTTTTATTTTGTTATTACATCGATTGTTGCATTTCAGTTTCTTGATTTTGCACGCTTTGACTGTGGCTAATTTCAGCAAGTTTTTGGTTCGCCCAATCTGGCACGAATTCATCTTTTACAACACCTAAGATTTGGTCACGATTCCACCTAACTTTTTCGCCATCGCCTAAGCAAATAGTGAAAACTGCTCGACCGATTTTGTCAGGTTCACAACCAAAACCACTTGTAGCAAGGTAGATTTGATCTTGCTGATTTAAGAATTTTTCAGCTAAACTTTGAGGTTTAACGGCGATGACTTTTCCAGTAAAATCATTGCAATTAAAGTCGATTTTTGATGAGTCGATAAGTTCTAGTTTTGCATACTCACGCTTAAATTGGTTGATTAATCCATCGAATATCGCTGGGTGACTATCGACTTGGAATTTGCGAGTTATATCTTTGGTATCAAACGATTTAAAAGTTTTCGCCCAGTCTTTGTTTTCTCTTGAAAAACGTCCGTCATGAAGTTTTAACAGCACTGAGTTTGCCATAACATAAGCAGTTCTGTGGTATCCAAATTTTTCAATAACTTCAAGGGTAGTGGTAGGGTTTAGTCGGTTGTTTTCATAACTATTATCGATTGCGTTTTCAATAAAATCTCTGCAACGAACGTTTTCGTCATGACTTTCTTGCCAATATTTCAACTCATCACACCTTTTTGACTCTGAAAACGAGTTTCTATAAAGTGGTTTAGTATTTTTCATCGATAATTTCCTCACTTTGAATTAATGAATACAGGTTTCCGAGACATACGTTTGACTCTAGAAAAGTATTGAATACAATTTCTGGCACACAGTCAAAAACTTCTTCGTCGAGCTCGTCATTAACGCACTCGAAGCAGTCGACACACGTATCAGATGCTAGTGCAAGGTTTACAACTAATTGGCTAGATTTTTCGGACAAAGCATTCACGATGCTCAGTAAATCTTTGGCTGTTTTGTTGGTTTTGGTAATGATAATCGCATTATCAACAGCTGAAATGTCGATTTCGTCGCAATTGATAAGGTTTGCGCTTGCTAAAATTTCGGTTGGAATGCGTAAAGTGTTTGTTTTCATAATTGCCTCTACTTTCTAAGTGGTTTTGATGGTTCGTGAATTAACTCATATTGCTGTTCTTTTTTTGAACTAATTATGCTCGCAAACAAGCTCATCTGCCCATTTTTGTGGTTAATATGCTGTTTTGGGTCATAATTTGTGATAATTAACTCTTCATAAAGTTCGCCTTCCTTTTTGCTCATCGAATGAGGTCTTGTGGTTAAATATATATAGAACTTTTCGTAAAGTTCTATAATTTCAGGGCAATTATTGTAGCTAATCATCGCAAAACCGTCGACTTTCTCCAAAATATCACGCAATCTAACGTGATTTTCTTTAGGAAATCCTACAGCGTAAAAATCTTCAGCATTGTAGTAAGGTGGGTCGCAGTAAATAAACGCATCTTCTCGGTCATATTGCTTGATTAGTGACTCAAAATCCTTGTTTTCTATCGTCACATAGCGAAAAGCACGAGAAAAACTCCAAATATCTTTAAAAAACGTGTACAAATTGCATCGTTTACCACCGAAAGTGTCAGCGTTTGAATTAAAGCTAAGTCGCAATAATTTGTAGTAAGCAGACGCACGCTTGATGTCGGTGTCCTTGTTTTGTGCTATGAAAATCGCTTTTAACTCGTCAGCTTGTGGCTTTTCAAAGTAAATTTCGGTTAAATCTAGTTGTTTTTGCAAGTTTTCATCAAAAAATTCTTCTCTTTGCAGAAATTTCTTGCACATTTCAAAGTCATCACGAGAATTTAGCGACAAAAAGCCGATTTCTCGTATTAATTCCATCGGTCGTTCTCTTGCACAGCGCATCAAATTCACCAAATCTCTATTGAAATCGTTGTAAATTTTAAGGTTTGATTTTGGACAGTCGAGGTTTAGCGTGACTGTTCCAGATCCACCGAAAACGTCGATACTTCGCTTGAATTTCGTGGGCGAGAAAAGGTTTATTATCCACATCAATTTCGCCTTGCCACCAACCCACGAGATTATGCTCTTGGTCAAATAAAAATCACTCCTTTTTTAATTTTCTCCATGTTCCATTTCACCATCTAAACATAGCTGTAAAAAGTGGTTTCTTCCTGTTGGTGTAACCAAAGTTTGAACACCACTATGACCGTGATTGCAAAACTCTACAACTTCAAATAAATCATTTTCTACATGATGTTGGTAGGGGAGCAGAACTTTTTTTGTATTTCGATAAAGATATTTTTTGTCGAGCAGAAAGTGAATTAGGAACATCGGTTTCACACCAATTTCTTTCGCTGTGGTACGGAAATTGACTAGAAAACCTGTATCCATCATGCAGTCGAAGTATTCGCCTTTTGGTATTAATTCATCGACTTCTTGCTTGAGTTTTCTGTTTTCTTCGGATACCTTTAACATATTTGCTAAAAATACGTGCAGGTTGTCAGGATTATTAAAAATATTGCTCAATGTTTCTTCTGTGACATATCCACCATATTTTCTGATAGATGGAATGACAACAGATGTTATCCAACGTTTAAATGCTCTTGCAGTAGGAAGTTTGCTTTTTAGAACTAAACTGTAAAGTCCACTTTCGTTAATGATAATCATTTGTCGTAATTGACCTGATGCACTGAATTGGTGCATCAGCTTATCTTCGTCATCGACGTGAGTTCTAATTGCATTATCTGCTCTTGCGTAGCCTAAAATTTCAGCCACATCTTTGCCCACAAACCACGCATTGCCATCGATGGTTATTGTTCGGATTTCTCCAAACTCTTCATTTTTGAATATTTGCAACTCTTGCATAAATTTTCCTTTCACTTAGTCTAAAACGTAAAAAGACCGATTTCACAAACTTTTCAGTCGAAAATCGGTCGGTTATTTAACTTTTACATCATTTGCATTGCAAAATCTTGCTCTTGTGACAATTTTTCATCGATTTTTTGGTCGAGAGTTAAACCATCATTTGGTATCAGCGCACCATAATCGGTGAGCGAAGTGCCATCTTTTAAAGCGATATTTCGTCCGTATTTTGCAATGTCTAAACTGTCAATCAACTCATCTGGCAAGGTGACTTTCAGCTTGGTTTTTGCATAATCGACAGGTGTTCGCAC
>JAWXUP010000147.1:0-3370 GCA_044426345.1 Clostridia bacterium
ACTGATGTTTTGGATAATGCACGGAATATCGTCAAAGTCTTGTAGAAAAGAATTTATGTCATCTAAACTTCCAAAAACTTCAAACTCCGTAGTGATTGACATTAAACTATTTTGAGTAGTTATTTCGTTATTTTTAAATTTTGTAAAGCTTAGGTTGTTTGCGTTTGCAAAATTTGTCAAGATCTGATTATAGTTCTCACTGTCAAAGTCTGTAATTTCTATATCAAAATCATCAATTTCCATTTGGCTATTTTCAAGTGAATTTTGCGAAATCTCGACCTGCAATCTCAGTTCATCTGTTTTATTTTGTTGGCTGTCATCACTCAAAAACATTGCGTTTACAAAATAGTTTCCATATATAAAAAGAACGGATAACACCACTAAAATTAATGATAATAGCAAACGTTTTTTATATTTTATATTTTTCATTTAACCACCTCGATTTCAAAAGCATAAAAATCTAAATAATTTATTTTTTGAATTCCATTTAGTTTGACATTATCAAAAGGTAGGTTATCGGAAAAAACTGAAA
The DNA here is from genome assembly GCA_044426345.1 of Clostridia bacterium. GTDB lineage: Bacteria > Bacillota > Clostridia > Oscillospirales > Butyricicoccaceae > CAYJLC01. The sequence goes on from JAWXUP010000147.1 coordinate 533, forward strand.
TTGACGACGCATTTTGCGAATATCCTCTAATAATATAGTTGTTTACTGGTGTAACAACTTCGGTATCTAGCTCCAAATCAGTTTCCACTTGAATTACTGCTAACATCTCAGTAGTATCGATACTAGCGATGAATATGTCCTCGCTTTGAAGTGATAAACTCGTTATTTGTTTCAATATATTATTGTCCTGTGTTAATTTTAATAATTCTAGTTCTTCTTGTAGCAATGTCTGTGCGTTTTGATTATATGAAATCTCGCTTTGAAGTGACAAGTTTTCACTATTTATGCTATCAACATCAGATATACCCACATAGTTTTTCACAAGCATACTAGCTGAAAGTACAAAAAAAGCAGATGCAAAAGCTAAACTACATCTACTTAAAATATTGAGTTGTTTATTAGAAAGTTCATGTTTGTTTTTGGTTTTAAGATTAGATTTAATTTTATAGAATTTTTGCAAAGCGAGTCCTAAAGCCACACCATACGATGCATCAAAATCATCAAAGTCTATACGTTCTTTTAAGTCATAAACATCAAACGAGTTTTGTCGTAATTTTATCAAAACTTCTTCATAATCACCATTTACTAAAATATGAATTTTGGGATTTTTGATGCGATATAAATTAAGTTCATTTTTTATCTTTTCAACAATATATTCACTGACATTATCACTCGGTGAATCACGCCATACATTCTCTTTTATCAGCACATCATTTGATAAAAAGTAGCTTTTTGGAGGGTAGCTTAACGCATCGATTATTACTTTATAACTTGAGTCGAAACTTTCATCCATTATTTTTGAAAAAGCAGTTAACGCAGATACTTTCGAGGTAATCGTGATGAGGTTATACCCATATTTTTTAAAAGCCTTGCTAAGTTTTTCAGATGTTTCTCGTAGAATAGAAATATCCAAACTAAAATTTCGGTATTCATTTTCATAAAAACATTTGCCAAATTCAAGACTTGATACGACGTATTCAGTGTTTTTGTTGTCATTTTTAAGTATTTTACCTAAGTCTATATCAGATTTGAGTGAATTAGCTTTAAGATAGTTTTTTATCTCATAATTAACATTCGGGCATGATAGTAAGATATTTTTGTTCTTGATACCACTTAGCTTTAGGTGATTTACAATGCTTGTAACTGTTTCAAAGATATTTAAAATCTCGTTTCCATTGATATATTGGCTCATATCAACAGTTGTTTTGCTATGAATTTTTATCTGTTCATTTATAATTTCTGTGTGCAGTATTTTTGTAGACTCGCACAGGTCTATACATACAAATTTCATTTTTCCCGCCTTTTTTATTATAATAAATCTTTTGCATAAGGCTCTAATTCATCAAAGGTAGTAAGGTGTAATAAAGCTTTTTTAATTCCATTTTCAAGCATATTTTCAAAGCCAGAATTTTTTGCTTTGCGAAGTATTTTACTTCTATTTTCACCAAGCTGGATGCTTTCTCTAATGTCTTTATCAATAATTAGAAATTCAACAATAGCAAGTCTTTCTTTGTAACCACGTCCTTCGCAATGAGAACATCCAGTGCCTTTTGCAAGGGTAACTATACCATCACCTAGATTAAATATTTTACGCCATTTATGGTCTTTTTCAAGCTCGTAAGTTTGCTTGCAATGAGGGCAAATTCTCCTTACTAATCTTTGTGCAACAACTACTGTCAGTACATCTCCGATGGCATAAGGCAGTATACCTAAATTTATTAATCTTGAGATTGCACCGACGCTATCGTTTGTGTGCAGTGTAGTTAACGCTAGATGTCCTGTGTCAGATAACTTGATAATTTCCTTTGCTACTTCAGTTGTTTTGCATTCGCCAATAAGTGCGATATTGGGATCGTGCCTTAAAGTTGTTGCGACTGCTTGCTCAAAATCAAAAGCATAGTCTTTTCTGACATTGATTTGAGTTACTCCGTCTAGATTAATCTCTACAGGGTCCTCAAGCGACATTATTTTTCTTCCAGTTTCTCTGATTTCATTTAAAGCTGCATATAACGTTGTTGTTTTACCAGAACCAGTAGGACCCGTGATTATAACTAAACCCTTTGTCTGTTCAAAAGAATTTAAAAGTTTTTCTTTTTCATCATCTAAAAGTCCTATTTCATCTACTTTTTTTATGTCAGTGCTTAAAAATCTTAAATTAATGTCATAAGTATCTAAAGTTGGTATTATATTAATTCTAATATTAACAATTTTATCTTTGTACTCATAAGATATTTTACCCTCTTGTGGCACGGCTACTTTGTTTGATGGAAGTTTTCCTTCATTTGATATAACATTTTTAAGGTTATTTAAAATATTCAAAGGAATAAAACAAAAATTTTCGATATTTCCATCGATTCTAAAAGCAATTTTCACTTTATCTGACATTGGAATAATGTGCATATCTGAGGCTCGATTATCAATCGCTGCATCTAAAAGTGATTTATACAACGCCTTTGCTTGTGAGTTGTATTCAGTGTTTACCATTTTGTTTTCTGTTGTTTTTGAGATTTGTTCAGCTCTAAAATACACCTCTGCGGGTTTTATTAGCCTATTTTGAATTGCTTTAAACTCAACATTTTTTGAAATCGCAAATATAGGATTTATGGTATTTTGTCTGATTTTATCAAAAGTTTTAAAGTCATCTGGGTCTTTTATCAGCCAAATATTTTTATTTTTGTTATTTTTGAAGCAAAACAAGTCTTTTTCGATTAAATATGAAAACTCATCAACTTTGTTAGAATTTTCAAAGTCAACACTTAAATCATAGGTGTTTTTTAGCTCGATTAAATTATAAAATTCTAACGCAGAGTTAAAATATATTTCTTCGCATAAATTTTT
>JAWXUP010000148.1:0-3368 GCA_044426345.1 Clostridia bacterium
GCGAAGAAGCTTTATATTATATGGAGAATACTGAATATGACGGAGTTATACTTGATGTAATGATACCAAAACTAGATGGTTTTGAGGTGACGTTGCAAGCGAGGAAAAAAGGAATTCAAACACCTATTATCTTTTTGACAGCTAGAGATTCTATAGCAGATCGAGTGGAAGGACTAAATTTAGGAGCGAATGATTATCTAGTAAAGCCATTTTCTTTTGATGAATTAATCGCTCGTATTCGTGCTATGACAAGAAATAAAGCAGGACACTTGACAAATATATTAAAAGTCGGTGATTTAGAACTTGATTGTTCGGCGTGCGTAGTCACAAGACAAGGAAAGAAAATTCAACTTTCCGGAAAAGAATACGCAATACTTGAATATATGATGTACAATGTTGGCGTTGTATTATCAAGAGAGAAAATAGAAAACCACATCTGGAACTATGATTACGAAGGTGGTAGCAATGTGGTTGATGTATATATTCGCTATCTGCGTCGAAAGATTGATGCAGATTATGATGTCAAATTAATTCATACAGTGCGTGGTCGAGGATATGTAATAAGGGAGGAAAATGCGTGACAGCTAAAATAAAATTAACTTTATGGAGCAGTGTTTTAATGGTACTGTTATCGGTAATTATTATGAGTATGATACTGTCATTTTCTGATGATATGATGCACTCTGCAAGTAAAGATACGCTTGAAAGCGTGGTTCACTCTAATGCAAGCGAGCTAGAATATGACGACCGAGAGCTTGAATTTGACGACGTGGACTTCTATAAAAATGGTGTGCATACTATATTATACACTGAAAGTGGGAGCATACTTTCTGGCTCTTACCCTAATGGTTTTACCGAAAATATTGATTTTAAGTCTGGTGAATTAACCGAAGTTTCGGGCGATGATGCAGTATATTATGTGTATGATTATTTATCTCCAGTTGAGGACTCCAAAACTCTAGTGTGGGTTCGTGGCGTTATGGAAGTCGACGAGCTTAATAATTACTTTGGTGTTATCGTAAAAAGTGCTATATTTATATTGCCTTTATTTATAATTTTAACTGCTGGTGGTTGCTATTTGATTGCAAAGAAAACTTTTAGCCCATTAGACAAAATAGTCGCAACTGCTGAGGGTATTCGCAAAAGTGAAGACCTGTCACTTCGTATTGATTTGCAAAGTGGAAGCAAAGAAATGCTAAGATTATCGAGTGCATTTGATACATTATTTGAGCGTTTGGAACAATCTTTTCTTGTGGAAAAACAATTTTCGCAAAATGTATCCCATGAATTACGTACACCAACAGCCGTTATTCTTGCACAGTGTGAATATGCACTTGGTGAGGGTGCAGAAACCGAAGATAAACAAGAAGCGCTGGAAGTTGTGCAAAAGCAAGCAAATAAAATATCAAGGCTAACTTCTGATTTATTACAACTTGTTCGCATGGAGCAAGGCATTGATAAAATCGAAATGATGTCAGTGGATTTTAGCGAACTTACTTCTATTGTATGTGAAGAAAAAGAAACGATAATCCCAAAAGGTATGTCTATAAAAACGTTTATTAATACTGATATTATGATAAACGGCAACCAAACAATGCTTATACGCTTGGTGACAAACCTTGTGAACAACGGCATTCGTTACGGTAAGACAGATGGAACTCTAAATGTATTTTTGACAGAGCAAAATCAGCAAGTCATCTTAAAAGTACAAGATAATGGTATTGGAATTGACGAAAAACATCTAGGTGAAATTTGGAATAGATTTTACAGGGTGGACTCTGCTAGAACTTCAGATGATAGTGCTAGTATGGGTCTTGGACTTTCTATGGTAGCCGAGATAGCTAAATTGCATAGCGCAAAAGTGTCGGTCGATAGTACATTAAATCAAGGCAGTACATTTATCGTGATATTTGAAAAATAATTTAAAAAACTTAAAAAATCTCATTTTACTTTAATCTTTCTTTTGTATACTAAGTCTATAATAAAAAAACAAAATTGAAAGGTGGAAATAAAATGAAAAAATTAAACAAAAAATACTTAGGAGTTACAACTCTTGCAATGGCACTAATAATCGGAGCATCAGCTAATGTCTACGCAACCACTACTGACATAGGAGTAGAAACAGCTAAGTCAATCGCACTTGAACACGCAGGCTTTACAGAACTCGAAGCAACTGGAATTACTTGTAAAAAAGACTTTGACAATGGGATATTTGAATATGACATTGAATTTTGGGTTGAAAACATCGAATATGATTATGAAATCAACCTTTCAACAGGTGTAATAATAGAATATGACTGGGATATAGAAAAAACTAACAGTTCTAAAAATTCTAAAGACGATAAAAATATCACAACAAATACAGAACAATTAGCATTAGAAAATGATTATATCGGTCAAGATAAAGCTCAAGAAATAGCATTATTGCATGCAGCTGTGACAGAAGACAATGTTACACAGCTGAAAACAGAATTTGATATAGAACGTGGCGTTGCAGAATACGAAGTAGAGTGGAATGTAGGCAAAATGGAATACGAATATACAATTGATGCAACAACTGGTGATATATTAAAATATGATGTAGAATTAGATTAATAAAAACTTATCTTAAATAAGCTAAAAGCTCTTGGTACTGACACCGAGAGCTTTTTTCACTGCACTAATGCGAGTATCTTCTGGGATATTATTGGGATTTAGTAGAAAGAAACCCACAGCTTATTGTAGTATATGTGCTGTGGGTAAAATTTTATAGTTGGACTTTTATTCAAAAGAAAGAATTGTTTTAGGGTTTATAGGTACATCATTTAGAATAATACTAAATCCTAAATGTGGTCCAGTTGCCATACCAGTTGTTCCGACTTTTGCAATAACATCCTCCATGGTTATAGTTTCGTCTACATCATAGAATATTTCACTGCAATGAGTATACCTTGAAAATAGCCCATCGCCATGGTCAATGACAATAAATAGTCCCATGGCATCATCAAATCCAGTGGATACAATCGTACCACTACTAAATGAGTAAATATCTGTATCAGCCTCAGCCGCTAAGTCAATTTCTGCATGAAAATAGCCATCATCACCGACTCCGAAGCTATTGTAGTCTTGGGAAATATCAATTACTTCTAAAGGGTTTTGATACTCAAAATGATCTTTGATTATGCTTATATCATCTTGGCTTGTATTATCTTCTACTGGTACAACAGGTGGTGAAGTCGGCTCATCTTGTGTGGTTGGTATATTTTCTGAAAAACTAACGCTTGCCATCCAAGATTGCCCATTAATAAAGTTGTTGGTAGTTAGCCAAAAAATATAGTGGTCTGAGTCAAATAAAGGTTCTTCTAGTGCTACAACATATTCCTGTGGAA
>JAWXUP010000043.1:0-21424 GCA_044426345.1 Clostridia bacterium
CACGACTTATTTATTATATAGAAGGGTGTTAATTTTTTGGCAATAGAATGCTTTGAAGGTATCGATTATTTACAATATAAGATAAAATTCAAATAGGCGATATACTTATTTTGGTTTAACATTAAAGCTTATTATATTATTACAAAATAAACTATTTAATTGTAAAAAATGACATTATATGTTAAAATAATTGTAATATAAGTTTAAAAGGTGGATACTACAGTGATAAGAGACCAGAACGGAAATGTCTAGGTTTATTAAGCATAATTGGGAGTAAATTATATTAGAAAAAGAAAGGATTGCAATGAATTATACAGACGATTTGTCTTTTGACAGTCTTAAATCTTTAAGAAAAAATAATTTTGCATGGAAAATGCTTTCTAGTACAAATGCGCCGTTTGTACTATCTTTTTTGAACGATGCATTCGTGGAAAATAAATCTCGTGAAATTTCTGAAAATGAATTAATCGGGAAACTTGAGGTTTTTTTGGAAATTAACGATGTTGGCGAAGTGAGAACTGCTAAAGAATATCTGAATGACTGGTCAAGCGAAAGCCATAGTTTGCTTAGAAAATACTATCCAGATGGCAAAGATGAAAGTTATTTCGATTTAACTCCAAGCGCTAGAAAAGGAATTGACTGGATAATAGCTTTAAAACCTCAAGAATTTATAGGTACGGAATCTAGGCTTATATCAGTGTTTGGATTATTGAATGATATTATGGTAAAAACAGACGATAATCCTCAAACTAGAATAGCTGATTTAGAAGAGAAAAAACGTGAAATTGAGCTAGAAATTGAGCAAATTAAACAAGGTAAAATTCAAACTCTCAGTGATGTTCAAATAAAAGAGCGTTTTATTCAAGCTGTGAAAATGTCAAATGAAATTGTTTCGGATTTTAGAGAAGTTGAGCAAAATTTCAGAAATTTGGAAATAGAAATTCGAGAAAAAATCGTCTTGTGGCAAAAAGGTAAAGGTGAGTTAATAGGAGATATATTTGAACAAGAAAAATATATTGAAAATTCCGAACAAGGTAAAAGTTTTGAGGCTTTTTATAGATTTTTATTATCAAAAACACAAAAAGATAGTTTTTATAACATGTTAAAAGAAATAACTGCATTAAAAGCGGTTAGTGAAATTGATAATTATAAGCAGATTTTTGAAATAGAAGATGAATGGACACAAGGTGCTGACAAGGTAGAAAAAGTTCAAGCTAGCATTACAAAGCAAATAAAAAGATATTTAAGCGATAATTATTTAAGCGAAGAAAGACGAATAAGTCAGATTATTAAAAATATTGAAAAACTTGCGATATCGGTTAAAGATAATGCACCGAAAGATGATTTTATGTATGTAGATGGTATAGTTTGTGAAGTAAGTATCCCTATGGAAAGAAAACTTTTTGCAGTTCCAGAAAAAATTGAAATTATAGATGAAGAAATAAAAGATGGTGAATTTTCTGCTTCAGATGACAGCTTGTTTAATCAAGTTTACGTTGATAAGGCAAAACTTAGTGATTATATAGAAAAAGAACTTGAAGAAAAAGACAGCGTAAAATTAAGCGAAGTTGTAGAAAAAAACGGAATAGAGCATGGACTTATGGAGCTTATGACGTATTTACAAATAGCAGAAAAAAGAAAATCAACTAAAATTTGTCAAGAAAATACAGGAATTTTTTATTTAACACAAGATGAAAAAATTAAAAAAATTAGCTTTCCACAAATTATTTTTAGCAAGGAGGAATAGATTTTATGGAAGATATTATGTTATCAAAAATTCTAGTATCTTTACTACAAGGAGTGGTATTGAGAGAAGATGATATAAATAAATGGAATAATATTACGATAAAACGTTTTGCTATCCAAGAATATGTTGGGAAAATTGGATTTACTCTTATCTTTGATGATCTAGAAGGTTTTTGTTATTTGAAACAAGATTCAGATGACAGTGAAATACCGAAATTAGTAGCTAGACATCAATTAAGCTATTATGCAAGCTTAATCCTTGTAGTTTTACGCAAAAAAATGCAAGAATTAGATATGAAAAACACAGAAACAAGATTGATAATATCTAAAAATGATCTATTTGCCGAACTTAAACTTTTTATAAAAGACACTTCGGACGAAACTAGACAAAAAAGACTTATTGATAACGGTCTATCCTCAATAGAAAAATTAGGGTTTATTCGATATTTAAAAAGCGACAGCGAAAACTTTGAAGTTTTAAGAATAATAAGAAGCTTTGTAGACGGAAATTTACTGTCAGATATAGAACATAAATTGAGTGAGTACAAAACATATAACCCTTAAAGGAGTAACAAATGGATTTATTTGAAATGGCAAACTCTGAAGAATATGAAATTCAACAAAATGTGCTAGAAGGTTTTAGACTGCATAAAGTCGAGGTTTATAATTGGGGAACATTCGACAAAGAGGTGTGGACAGTAAATTTAGATGGGAACACTTCGCTTTTAACGGGTGATGTTGGCTCGGGAAAATCTACGATTATCGATGCGCTTGTGACATTACTTATTTCACCTAGAAAAACCTCTTATAACAAAGCGGCTGACGCTGATTCAAAAGAACGCAGCTTAAAAACATACACATTAGGTTATTATGGGAATGAAAAAGCATACGAAGGAAAAAGTAAGCCACGCATGCACAGGCAACACAACTCATACTCGGTAATTTTAGCGACGTTTAAAGACGAATTTATAGATAAAACCGTAACCTTAGCACAAGTTTTTTATTTTAAAGACAAAACTTCATCGCCACGTAGGATTTATGTGGTATCAAGTAAAGAGTTGTTTGTAAAAGAGCATTTTGCAAAATTCGACGGAGATATAAAAAACTTAAGAGCACGCCTTAAAGAACAAAATATTAGCATGTATGACAGTTATGAAAATTATTCTGAGATGTTTAGACCGAAATTAGGTAAAATTAATAATCAAGCATTAGACCTTTTCGTTAAGACTATATCTATGAAAAAAGTTGAAGCGCTTACTGATTTTGTGCGAACAAGCATGTTAGAACCGACTGATATTGAGACTAAAATATTTGACCTCATAACCCGATATCAAGATTTGTCAGATTCATATGAAAAAGTTGTAATTGATACAGATCAAATTGCTCTTTTAACTCCACTTAGAGAAGATAATGAAAAGCTTATTGTTAGGAATAAAATAAGAGAAGAAATAAGTTTAGCTGTAGACAACTTACAATCTTGGTTTGCGCAAAAGAACAAAAAAATGTATGAACAAGAAATAAGCAAAGAAAAACTTGCAAAAAATAGGCTAGAAATATCTTTTGAAGCTGAAAGTAAAATGCTCGAGAGCATAGAACAAGATATCGAAAATATAAAAATTGAAATCTATGGAAATGGTGGCGAATTACTTCAAAAACTAAAGAGTAATCTTGAAAGTTATAAGAAAAGTTTAAAAAACTGCAAAGAACAGTTTACAAAATATCATGCAGACGCAAAGTTGCTTGAATTAAATAATGCGGACAGCTCGGAGAAGTTTAATGAAAATATAGAAAAAATGAACTTAATCAACGAGCAAAATGAGCATCTCAAAGTACAAATTGAAGAATCTATGCGCCAAGTTACGTTAGATACAAATAATTTTACCACGAAAAAAGATGAAATCAAACAAGAAATCACCTCACTCAAACAGCGTACATCTAATATTTCATCAAAATCTATTAATTTAAGAAATAAGATATGTCAAGAACTAGGCGTAGATGCTTTGCAATTACCCTTTATCGGTGAACTCATTGAAGTAAAAGAGAGTGAGAGTGAATGGGAAGGCGCTATAGAACGATTATTGCACAATTTTGCAATGTCGCTTGCAGTACCTAAAAATCTTTATAATCAAGTGTCAAGCTATATAAACGCTAATCATTTAAATGTGAAAATAGTATATTATGCAGTAGATATAGCCCAAAAAAGACAGTTTGATGATAATATAAATTCTAATTCAGTGATAAATAAATTAGATATAAAGTCAGACAGCATATTTAAAAATTGGATTGATTTTGAAATTAAAAGAAGATTTAACTTTATATGTTGCGAGGAAATTGAACTTTTTAGAAGATATGACTATGCTATCACAAAAAGTGGACAAATAAAATCTAAGATGCGCCATGAAAAAGATGATAGAAAATTTATTAATGACAAAACAACATATATTTTAGGTTTTTCAAATAAAAGAAAAATAGAACTATATGAAATTGAATTGGAGAAATATAAACTAGAACTCATATATCTTGAAAACAAAGAAAAAGAATATCGCGCACAATTAAGTGATGTTCAAACCAAGCACGATTCTATTATAAGACTTCAAAATTTTGATAACTTTGCTGTTTTAGATGTAAATAGTGCTGAAAATAACATTGAAAAAACTAAAACTCAAATTCAAGAAATAGAAAAAACGAATGATGTTCTCAAAAAACTTCAAGAAGATCTAGTGGTTGCTAATGAAATGCACAAGGTTCAAAAGAATAACGTTAGCAAAATAAGTAACGAAAAAATCAGAATTAGTGATAGAATTGAAAGTTTAGAGAAAGATGAAAGTGCAAATTCGACAAAAATTAATGTAAACGCAGATATGAACGCATTCGAGTATCTTGACCGAAATTTGAAAAAAGCAGTTAAAGCTCTAGAAATAACACTTAAAAATACAATGCAAGTGCAATTTGAATACTCTGATTTCTTGAATAAGGTAAAAGAAGATGAGCAGAGTAAAATTTCATCGCTAGAAAAAGAAATAATAAGAAAAATGGGTAATTTTATTAAAAAATATCCTATTCAAGGCAGAGAAATGGACGATAGCATTGAATCGATGCCAGAATTTATGACTTTGCTTGAAACGAAAGAACGAGATGATTTACCAACGCATAAAAATAAATTCAAAGAAGATTTACAAAGCAATGTTATAAGATATATAGGCACATTTGGACATGCTTTGCATTCATCAGCTTATAGAATTCGTAGCAAAATTGACAAAATTAACGAATCCCTTCGTACAATAGACTATAATGATGGGCGATATATTAAGCTAGAAGTTGACGACAGTCAAGATATTTTAATAAAAGAATTTCGTGTTGAACTTAGACAATGCACACAAGATACTGCAGCTGGACTTGATGATATTGATATAGCGACAGAAAAATTTCTGCAAATTCAAAAAATTATAGATAGATTTAAAGGCAGAGAAGGTCATATAGATTATGACAAAAAATGGACGCAAAAAGTAACTGATGTTAGAAATTGGTTTAATTTTTCCGCATCTGAGTGTAGCTGTGAAACCAATGAAATTTACGAATATTATACTGACTCTGGTGGTAAATCAGGAGGGCAAAAAGAAAAACTTGCTTATACAATTCTGGCAGCAAGTCTTACATATAATTACGGGTTGACAAATAAAACCGAGCGTGAATCTACATTTAGGTTTGTTACTATAGATGAGGCATTTTTAAAAAGTTCAGATGAATATGCTGAGTATGGGTTAAAACTTTTTAAAAATTTAGGTTTTCAGCTATTAATTGTAACGCCGTTGTTGAAAGTGAACACAATCGAGCCTTACATATCAAATGTTTGCTATGTCAACCTAGATAAAGATAGCAATTTATCTTCGTTGAAAAATATGAAAATCGAAGAATATAAACGTCGACATAAGTAAGGAGGCTGCGAGTGAGTGAGTTTACAACGGTATTCGAAATTAAAGAGATTGTAAATAAAAAATGGGAAAATGGTAGCATTTTAAAATCAGCGGTTTGCGAGCTGTGCAACATTTTTCCTTTGAAAATAAAACTCAAATCTCCGACTCCAAAAAACCTTAGCGAAAATCTTGATATGGTTCGAAAATGGTCTAATGAACTTATAAAAAATTCAAAAGAACAGGTAGGATATGGATATGATATAGTTTTTAAAGAAACTACAAATCAGATTGTGGGTAAAAACAAAGTCGCAACTCATGTCGAATTCGAAAATATAGATGAATGCGTGAAATTTTTAAAAAAAGAAAAATCGCTTTTTGAATTTATTAAAATAAAACGCAAACTTTTAGATTTTGAGCCTAAACTTAAGGAGTATATTGTAAAAAATCCGTTAAAAATTTTAAATAAAACGCAAGAATTTGATGAGATAATAGCGGTTCTTGATTGGTTTTTAAAAAATAGTCCAGAAAATCTTTATTTGCGTCAATTAGACATAGAAAATGTAGATACAAAATTCATAGAAAATAATCGTTCAATTATTTCCGAGTTGCTAGATATTATATTGCCACAAACAAGCGTTGATTTTGATGCAAAAACTTTTGAGGGAAGATATCATTTAAAAAGCAAACCAATTTTGGTGCGATTTCGAATACTTGATGATAACTTAAAAATTCAAGGCATATCTGATATTACAATACCTGTTGAACAATTTGAGAGATTAGAAATGCCATTTGAGAATGTCTTTTTTGTGGAAAACGAAATAAATTTTTTGAGTTTCCCGGATATACCTAAGTCGTGTGTAATATTTTCGGCTGGATATGGTGTGGTAAAATTAAAAAATGCAAAATGGTTGAATGACAAAAATTTGTATTATTGGGGAGATATTGATACGCATGGATTTAATATTTTAAGTATCGCTAGAGAATATTTTCCACAAATATCGTCGTTTTTGATGGCAGAACAAGTACTTATTGAACACCAAACATTGTGGGCTTTCGAAGAAAAGCAATATGTAAATACTATAACAAGATTAAAAGGCGATGAATTTTTACTCGCATGTAGACTTCAAGATAATTTTTTCAGACAAGGTGTAAGATTGGAACAAGAGCGGATAAAATTTTCTTATATAATAAATTTTTTAAAAGAAACTTTTGATTTCGGGATAGTTTAAAGTCAAACAAAACAGTCTGTGTACATCATTATTGGACACAGTAGACAAAAAATTCTTAGAGTAATCTAAGGATTTTTTTTATGCAATTTTACGACTTGGTTTTATGCTAGGTCGTTTCATACCTATATAAGAAAATTTCATCAGACATATCTTAATGAAATCTAAGGATTTTGCCTTTTTATAATCAAGTGAATAGGATAGGTAATTATAGTATTAAGTTTATTTTACGCTAAAAAAAACGAATGGTGTTTAATATTTTTTATTCAAATTTATAAAAATTCGTCAAAAGCACCAGAAAAAATGTGAAATCTGTGTTAAATTTATACATGAATTTATCGAAAAATGCAAAAAAAGTATTGCAGATTTGCAAAAAATTAGATAAAATATAAAGAGAACGTGTAATTATTAAAACGTTTTGCAAATGAACGTGTCAAATATTGCATATAGCATTTTTGTATTGTTAAATTACGGGTTTGAATTAAGTATATGAAGCGAATTCGCTTTTTATAAAAATAACGGAAACAGACAATAAAAGGAGAAATGGATAAATGAAAAAATTACTTGCACTTATCTTATCTATGACAATGGCGTTATCTCTTGCAGCTTGTAGCTCAAGTGATTCAACATCAACAGATGTATCAACTGATACATCAACATCAACAGATGCATCAACAGACACATCAACTTCAACAGATGCATCAACTTCTAGCACAACAGAAGCTAGCGATATCATGGTTGGCGCGATTTACATCACTAGCCAAAATGATACATCAGGTTACACTTACCAACACCATAATGGTATTGTAACAGCTATGGCAAACTTAGGCTTAGACGCTGATACTCAACTTAAAATCGTAGACAATGTTCCAGAAGACGATACACAAGTTGCAGCTGCTATTGATAATCTTGCTGGTCAAGGTTGTGATATCATTTTCGGTATTTCTTTCGGTTATATCACTGCTTTTGATACTGCAGCTAACCAAGAAGAATATTCTGATATCATCTTCTCACACGCTACAGGTTATATGAGCAACGATACAAACTTTAATAACTACTTTGGTCGTATCTACCAAGCTCGTTACTTAGCAGGTGTTGCTGCTGGTCTAAAATCTTTAGAAACTGGCAACGATGCTTTAGGTTATGTTGCAGCTTATAACTTAGAATATGCTGAAACATGTTCAGGTATCAACGCTTTCACTTTAGGTGTACAAGCTGTAAATCCTGATGCAACTATTTATGTTAATGAAATTTCAAGCTGGGGCGACGAAACTTTAGAACGTCAAGCTGCTCAAGCTCTTATCGATACTTACGATGTAGGTATTATCACTCAACACAGTGACTCTGCTCAACCTCAAATGGTTGCTGAAGAAAATGGTATCTTCGGTATGGGTTACAACTCAGATATGACTGAACAAGCTCCAAACGCACACATCACTGCTCCAGTTTGGAACTGGTATATCTACTATCAAGCTGCAATCGAAGCTACTATGACTGATTCTGCTTCATTTATGAGCACAGTTGGTAACTTCTATGGTGGTCTTACAGAAGGTTTCGTAGCTATTTCTCCTCTAACTGACAACGCAACTGCTGGTACACAAGAAGTTCTTGACGTTGTTGCTGATATGATGATTTCTGGTGAATGGGACGTATTCTCAGGCACTTCTTTAAACATCACTATCACTGAGGCTGGTCCTGAAATCGAAATGGTTGAAGAACCTATCATGACAAATGAAGGAACAGAAGCTGGCGAAATCAATGACGGTGTAATTACTAGTTCAATGAATTACAATGTAGCTGGTGTAGTTGTAGGTTAATTTGAGTAATATCGTACTCGAAAAATCGCAAAAATTGCGTTTGAAATACAAATAATGCAAAATTTTATAAGGAACGTCCAATGGGCGTTCCTTACATTTTAATGGAACAATTTATATTATTCCAATTTCTAGATTTAGTATAATTTATCAAAAACTTTATCAGTATAAGGAGGAAATCGAATGTCAAATTATGCCATTGAGATGCGTGGTATTACAAAAACATTTGGCAGCGTAGTTGCTAATAAAGACGTTAACTTAACAGTGAAAAAGGGAGAAATTTTAGCTTTACTTGGCGAAAATGGCTCTGGGAAAACTACTCTTATGAATATGTTGTCTGGTATTTATCAACCAGATAGCGGTGAAATATTAATGGGTGGCAAATCTGTTGCAATACATTCACCAGAAGATTCTAAAAAACTTGGAATTGGTATGGTTCATCAGCATTTTAAATTGGTTGATGTGTTTACGGCTGCCGATAATATTTGGGTAGGTAAAGAAGGCGGCGGACAGTTACTTCGTAAAAATAGATATTCTCAAATTGCTGATATGTGTAAAAAATTCGGCTTTGATATTGACCCTACTAAAAAGGTTCACAATATGGCAGTTAGTGAAAAACAAACTCTGGAAATACTCAAAGTGCTATATTACGGTGCGAAAGTTATTATCCTAGATGAACCTACAGCCGTTTTAACGGTACAAGAAACAAAAAAATTATTTGATGTACTTCGTCAAATGAAAGCAGATGGACATTCTGTTATAATTATTACGCATAAATTAAATGAAGTTTTAGAAATTTCTGATCGTGTTGCTATTTTACGTAAAGGTGAATACATAACTACAGTAAATACCAGTGAAACTAGCGAACAAGAACTTACAGAACTTATGGTTGGTATGAAAATAGATTTAAATATTGACCGTCCACAAGTTGAAAAAACTCAGCCACTTCTTGAAATTCGTGATATCGAAATTAAAAATGATGAAGGCGCTCTTGCGATAAATAAAGTGAATTTTTATATTCGTGGAGGTGAGGTTTTAGGTGTAGCAGGCATTGCTGGTTGTGGACAAAAAGAACTTTGCGAAGCTATTGCCGGACTTAGACCAATTCAAAGTGGCTCTGTGATTCACAAAGGTGATAATATCGTTGGGTTGCCTCCGAAAGAAATCATCGCAAAAGGTATTTCAATGAGCTTTATTCCCGAAGACCGTCTTGGTATGGGACTTGCTCCATCGCTCTCTATCACTGATAATATGATTTTGAAAAATTATGCCGAATCAAAAGGTATGTTGGTAGATCGTAAATCAGGACGTAAAGATGCACAAGATGTAATTGATGAGTTAAAAGTTGTTACTCCATCAACAGAAACTCCAGTGCGTAGATTATCTGGTGGTAATGTTCAAAAAATCCTTTTAGGTCGTGAAATTAAAATCGCGCCAAACGTAATTATTACGGCATATCCGGTTCGTGGACTGGATATAAATTCTTCTTATGTGATTTATGATATTATAAATAGACAAAAACAAAGTGGTGTAGGAGTGCTATTTGTAGGTGAAGATTTAGACGTAATGATGGCTTTGTGTGATAAAATTATGGTTCTTTGTCATGGTGAACTTATGGGGATTGTTCATGCTCATAAAGTTACAAAAGAGCAATTAGGACTTATGATGACTGGTGCGCTAAATCTTGTTCATAGACACGAAAATAGCGTTGCTGGTATTGCAAAAGACAGTTTATATGCTGAGCACATTATAGATGATGAGAGGGGATAAAATGAAAAAACAAAGTTCTTTTCATATGGTAAAACGTGAAAATGTTAGCTGGAAAAGTATCGCGTTAAGTTACGTTTTTGCTATTATTACAGCTATTATCATAGGTGGTGTTTTACTTGCGATACAAAATGTAAACCCTTTTAATTACTATAAAGATATGTTCAGCCTAGGTCTTATAGGAAATAAATTTGCGTATAAACAAGTTGAGGCTTTTATTAAAGTATTTACGCCTTTGCTTTTAACATCGGTTGCACTTTCGCTTGCATTTAAAATGCGTTTTTGGAATATCGGTGGTGAAGGTCAATTTATAATGGGTGCTATTGGTGCAGGTATTGTTGCTTATGTTTTAGGCGATAGTATGCCATCTATAGTAATACTTCCATTAATGGCGATAGTTGGTGCTTTGTTAGCTGGTGTTTATGGCGCACTTGTTGCAGTTTTAAAAGTGAAATATAATACTAATGAAACTCTACTTACGCTAATGATGAACTATTTAGCGCTTTATCTTTTAAAATTCTTTGGAGAAACAAGTGGCGAGTGGAATTTCTTTTTATCGAAAGAATCAAACAGACCAATGTTTGCAAGTTTTCCAGAAAGTGGACAAATGATTAATTTACCTACATTTTTTGGGAAATTCTCGTTGAATTTATCGCTAGTTATAGCTCTTATTATTTGCGTTGGTGTTTGGTGGTATTTAAAATATACAAAACAAGGATATGAAATCTCAGTAGTAGGTGACAGTCCAAATAGTGCTAGATATGCGGGTATGAAGGTATCTAAAATCGTTATAAGAACGATATTTATATCAGCGGCTCTTATTGGTTTAGCAGGTGCGTTTTATGCGTCTTCGGCAGGTACATTGTCAACTTCTATGACGAATGATGTAGGCTGGACTGGTATAATTGTAGCTTGGCTTGCAAAACTTAATACTACAGCAATCGTTGGTATCAGCTTGTTAATTACAGTATTACAACATGGTTGTAGCGTTGCAAGTTCATCTTATTCAACGGTTGATGCTAACTTTGCAGATTTATTACAAGGTATGATTTTATTTGCAGTTCTTACAGCAGATTTCTTTACACGTTTTAAACTTATTAGAAATAAAAAACAGGAGGAAAAATAATGAATGTTTTTACGCTTTTTTTATTTAGTATAGTTGTTTATAATACAGTCCTCCTTTATGGTACGGTTGGAGAAATTCTTACTGAAAAAGCAGGTAGCTTGAACTTAGGTGTTGAAGGTACCATGGCGATAGGTGCAATTATCGGTTATTTAGCTGGTGTTGCAACTAATAGCTTATGGATTGGCGTTATAGTTGCGTTCATTGCTGGTGGACTTTGTGGATTGCTTTTTGCATTTCTTACGGTTTCTCTTCAAGCAAATCAAAATGTAACAGGTCTTACGATTACAACTTTTGGTCTAGGTTTATATTTCTTTATCGGTAAAGGTTTTGGTAGTTCGTGGCCAGCACTTCAAACTGCTCCTAATGTATCTGCAGCTTATGCAGCAGTGCCTATTCCATTGCTTTGTGATATTCCAGTGCTAGGTAAAGCATTTTTTTCGCATAGCATATTAGTATATCTTGGTGTATTAATTGCAGTAGGACTTTGGTGGTATTTGAAATTTACAAAACCTGGTCTTAAAATTCGTGCTGTTGGTGAAAATCCATCGGCTGCAGACTCTGTTGGTATAAATATCAATATGTATAAATATATACATATCATCGTAGGTTCTGGAATTATGGGGATTGGTGGATATTATATGTCACTTGTTATGGGTGGCTCTTTTGAGGGTTCTACCTGTTGGATAAACGGTTATGGGTGGATATCTATTGCATTAGTAATATTTGCAAACTGGAATCCTTTGTTTGCGATTTTGGGTACATTGGTATTTGGATTTTTCAATACATTACAAGTATATAGTGGCTCGCTTGCTAATTCGTTTCCAGAAACTTTAGGTTGGTTATCATTGGTACCAGCTCAGTTATACCAAGCGTTACCGTTTTTAATCACAGCAATTGTACTTATTGTTTCGTCAATTCGACAAAACAGCAGTGGTAGTCCAGCGGCACTTGGCGTTAACTATTTCCGTGAGGAAAGATAAAAAAATAAAGAAAATTAATAAAACACCTGAACTTGTAGCATTAAAAAGCTCAAATTCGGGTGTTTTTTTATAAATTTTCTAAATCCAAGAGCAAAGGTTGAATGATATACATCCACCATATATCGCAATATCCATAACTCGCCAAACGTGCGTGGTACGTATAAAGTAAGTTCAAGCACCGAAATAGGCAACTACGTGTACGAGAAAATTTATCTACTCCAATGCATAAGCGATAGCGAGCTTAGGCACAAGTAGTAAGAGGAAAAAACAAAAGTAAAAAAAATCGCATAATCCATAGAAAAGCACATTTAGAAAAAAACTTGTATATTTTGTACAGTTTTCATATTGTATACATGATAAATTTGTAGTATTATAATAATATATAAAAATAAATATGGAGGAAAGAAAATGAACGAGGAACGCATTGTAGGGAATTATGAAGGAATAAAAGTACAAGAAGTACCTTTTGGTATTATGGAAAACTGTTATGGTGAAAAGCAAGAATATTTAATGGATATATTAAGCGACCCAAAAGAAACAGAAGAAAAACTTCGTCCTGTTATAATTTTTGTGCATGGAGGAGGATTTATCCAGCCTGCAGATAAGCGTCAAAGTTATGTTTCGCTAATATGTCGTGAATGTATAAAAGCTGGATATGTGGCTGTAGCGCCTGATTATCCTGTATATAATAATTCTGAAGAACGTATGGCAGATGGAAGTTCAGCGATTTATGTAAAACCACCAGAGGCTATTAAAATGGCATATGATTTTGTCTTAGCAAATGCTGAAAAATATGGATTTGATACAAAACGTATATCTTTAATAGGAGGAAGTGCTGGTTCGATTTCTGGATATAATGCTTTGGCAATTTATAAAGATATTTCAGTGACTTGTTTTGGTGCTCTTTGGGGAGTTACTCCAGAGTTGCCAGATGTTTCAAATTTCCCACCAATTTTCTCTGTTCAAGGAACAAAAGATATGACATATGACCGTCAAGCTGGTGTTTGTAAAGCTTTTTCTGATGCACATATCTCTTGTACACTAGTTTCTATCGGTGGTAGTGGGCATTGTCCTATTGATAAGATTGGTGAATTTGTACCACCACTAATCAATTTTTTGGATTATTATAATAAAAAGTAAAAAACTGTATTTAGGGACGGCGATTTAAAGTTGTCCCTAAAGTTTTGACACTAGATATGAATTACGGTATTATACAAAACGCTAGAAATAATGTGAATTTCTTGTAAACTATTGACCATATTTGTAAAATACTATATCATTTTATTTAGAAGTGATTAATTATGAGAAAAGGGGAGCAAAATGAACGTTTTTGAAGTTGATGGTAAAATAGCACAAGCATATCCTGAAATGCTCGCACAAATGAAAAAAGAGGCTAGATTTTTCGCTGAAAATTTTAATGACTCTTCTGATGTAATGAGTGATTGGGGACATAAATATTTTTGTCCAGATGATGGAGCAATATTAATTTTCGACGAAACTAAGCCACATGAACATGAATGTAGTTTTTGTCATAAAGTACACAAGTCGAAAACTTTAGATAATGTTTGGGCATTTACATATAGAAACACAGCTGTTGTGACACTTTTGAAATTAGCAGTTCTATATCATGTGGAAAAAGACCCTTACTATATAGAACAATACAAAAAAATTCTAGGATTTTATGCAGAAAACTATGACAAATTTCCACTCCATACAAAAAATACAATTCTGTATTTACCAGAAGATAGCATAGTTTGGGACGTTGGTAAAATAATGCCACAAGGCTTAAACGAGGCTATAATTACAATCAGAATGACTATCTCTTTAGAGATGCTTAAAGATGATTTAGACCAAGAATTTAAGGATATGGTTATCAATAAATTACTTATTCCAGCGTGTAAATTAGTACTAATACCACAGGTTCACGAAATTCACAATAAACCAGTTTGGGCAGATTGTGCCATTGCTATCATAGGTATGTTTTCAGGAAATGAGGAGCTTATCGACTTTGCATATAACAGCAAACTTGGGTTGTTTGAACAAATGCGTCAAGGTGTAACAGGTGATAATTTCTGGTATGAAAGCTCTATCCACTACAATTATTTCTTGCTCGAAGGACTTATTCAGCTACTTGCTTTTACAAAAATTTACGATAAACCTATCGAGTGCGAGCAAGTTGTCGTTGAGATGTTAAAAGAAGGTTACGTTTATGCCTTTGATAATGATGTTTTCCCTAATCCAAACGATAGCTGGGCAAATATTAATATGAAAACCTATGATTACTCATATGCATTAGCAACTAAAATTTTCGGAGAAGACAGCGAAGTTGGTAATATTTATAAAAATATTTTAGCAAATCCTGTACCAAGAGGTGAATTACCACTTTCAAAACCATATTACGTTAGTGATTCGATAAGTTTTAATCATTTGGTTTGTACACCTTTTATTGATATTGATAACAGAACGCCGATAGAAAGAACGTCGAAATGCTACAAATCGCAATATTTTATCAAGCTTAAAAATGAAAAAGTAAACCTATTTTTGAAATATGGACATACATCACCTTCGCATTCTCATCCTGATAAAATGAATATCGAAGTTACATTTAAAGATAAATTATTAGCTCGTGATATCGCGAACAGTGGCTATACAGGTACTCTTTGCGAAGAATGGAACAGAAAAACTTTAGCTCATAATACTGTTATAGTAGATGGTGTAGACCATATGTCGATTTTACCTGGTGAAGTTTTAGAATATAGTGATACTAAATGCAAAACCATAGTGAAAAATGCATACGAAGGCATTGATTTCAAACGTGGAGCAGAAATTTTTGAAAACGGATTTAGCGATGAATTTGAAGTGAATTCGGCAGATATGCATAGCTATGATTTCGTTTTCCATACTGAAGCAAAACTTATTAGCGAAGTTGATGGAACATCTGCAGAAATTGGTTATAATAAAAATGGATACCAATATTTATTTGATGTGAAAAAAGTTAATTGTACGCAAGATAGCATAACTTTAAACTGGAAATTAGACGATATCAATATAGAGAGTGTTATCGATGTTAAAGGAAAAGAGCTATTTATAGCAAATTCTTACGATAATCCAGCAACAAAATATAGAGTTACGCTTATTTTAAGAGAAAAAACTCAAAATGCGAAGTTCAATATGTCTTGGAATATGAAATAATAGAGAAATAACCCTTCATTTTAATTAAAGAAGGGTTTATTTTTTCGAAAAAATATTGCACAAAACAAATAATATTTGTCAAGTTTTTTAAAAACTTGCTCTATCCAAACGAGTAGTTTGGTCGCTATCTTAAATAGCGAAACACTCCTTTTTCATCGAATTTTATATGATTTTACGGGAGAACACTGTTCGCACCTACAAATTCGGTGAAAATACAAAATTTTGACGCAGTCAACAAAACAATAAATTTGTACAAAATGAAGAATTTTTTTCCAAAAAGATAAGACCTCTGTTTGAATGTAGTAACTTCCCAATAGTTGAACTTTTCAGTCTAACTTTTGCGAGTCGCTACAAAACAGAGGTCTTGATTTTATGTATTTAAGCTTATTTTAAATCCCAATTAAATATACAAGGTCTTTTATATCTTGTAGGATACGTATTGTATGCGTACCGAAAGTGGAATGCATACCATAATTAAGCTTTGTATATGTATAGTCGGGACTATTTTAAACGTTTTCCTTGTGCATCAACATAATTATCATCTGTTAAGATTTTAATACCGTCAATTAAAGCCCAAACGGCTACGATTGGAGCAAAAAGTCCACAAGAAAGCAATGTTAATGCTAATTGTAGAATTCCTTTTGATGTGAAACCAAGATAAAAACTGTGAACACCAAGGGTACCGATTATGAACGCTAAAACACCAGCAGTTACTTTTGATTTATCACCAATATCACTGATTGGAGTAGAAGTATATGCTGTTGAATTGTAGTTTGTTTGCTCGCTTTGATATGAACCTTCGTTCGCAATTACTACAGGTGTAGACGGAGCACCGTCAATTTTTCTGTCGCAATTTAGGCAGTGAGTAGCACCTTCAGGTAGGATACTTCCACAAGCATCACAACGATTACTTGGCTTTTCAACTGGAGTTCCACATTCAGAACAGAAAACTACGTCATCGCGAAGACTTGCATTACATTGTTTACAGTATTTCATAATTTCCTCCTTGTTTAAAAGCACCTAAAGACAAAAATCCAAAGGTGCATTTATTAATTTTAAATAAAAACTAGATTTTGTAAATACGGATATTGTTTGTATCTACAGAATTTGCAAAAGGCATACCAGTTGTAATAGTTACAACATCACCAACTTCGCAAATGCCAGCTTCAAGAGCACAATTTGCAGCTTCACGTAAAACTTCTTCATCGTTAGTGAACATTTTAGCCATAACTGGAGTTACGCCCCAAGACATAGCAAGTTGGTGGAATGTTCTTTCAGAAGGAGTAGCACCGATAATTGGAGCTGATGGTCTGAATGCAGATACTGCACGAGCAGTGTGACCAGACATTGTGAAAGCAACGATAGCTTTTGCATCTAACGCTTCTGTTGTTGTACAAGTAGCGTGTGCAATAGCACTAGTGATTTTACTTTTTTTACCAGATTTTTCAGTTTCGCTTAATTTTTTGAATTCAGAACGTGTTATACGACGAGTTCCAAAATTGATTTCTGTTTCAGTAATTTCAGCAATTTCAGCCATTGTACGAACAGCCTCAACAGGATATTTACCGTTTGCAGTTTCGCCAGATAACATAATACAGCTTGTGCCATCATATACAGCATTTGCAACGTCTGAAACTTCTGCTCTAGTTGGACGTGGGTTACTTTGCATTGTTTCTAACATTTGAGTTGCAGTGATAACACGTTTACCAGCAGAAATACATTTTTTGATAAGCATTTTTTGGATTTTAGGAAGTAGTGAGAATTGAATTTCAACACCCATATCACCACGAGCAACCATAACGCCTTCAACAAGTTCAAGGATAGCATCGATGTTTTCAACGCCTTCCATATTTTCGATTTTAGCAATAATTTGGATATCATCGCCACCGTTAGCTTTTAAAAGTTCACGAAGTTCGATAACGTCTGCAGCAGTTCTTACAAAAGATGCAGCGATATAATCTACTTTTTGTTCACAACCGAAGATAAGGTCTGCTCTGTCTTTTTCGCTAATATATGGCATTGAAGTTTTAACGCCAGGAACATTGATTGATTTTCTGTTCGATAATTTACCAGTATTTAGTACAGTACAGATGATTTCAGTGCCGTTGATTTCAACAACTTCAAGTCCGATAAGACCATCATCAATAAGGATTTTTGTTCCAACGCAAACGTCAGCAGGAAGGTTATCATAAGTGATACTAACGATTGATGCATCGCCTTCGATATCACGAGTTGTTAGTGTGAAAGTTTGTCCTTCTTCAAGGTTTATTTTACCGTCAACAAAAGCATCGTCTTTGAATGTTTTAATACGCATTTCAGGACCTTTTGTGTCAAGCATAATTCCGATTGGTTTATTAAGTTCCGTTCTTAAAGAACGAACAAGTTCGAATCTTCCTAAGTGTTCTGCGTGGTCGGCATGACTGAAGTTACAACGAGCAACATTCATACCAGATTCCATCATTGATTTTAATACGCCAGGTCTGTCGGTAGCAGGGCCTAGTGTACAGATTATTTTAGTTCTACGCATACATTTTACCTCTTTCATTTCATCATACAAACATATTATATCACATCGGGTTTTTATTTGCAATAAAAATGTTCATTTTTTAACGATAATATTACATTTAAACAAGGAATATGTACGATTTTACAATAAAGATATAACTAATAATATGTTTTTTATTCAAAATGAACTATAACTCAAATTGTGGGAAATAAAAATAAAAATTGTGCTAGATTTTTTTGGGCAAATATGAGATAATATTAATGTAAAAAATATGTTTGGAGGACTCTTATTTATGACAAAACCAGTATTAGTTGTTATGGCTGCAGGAATGGGCTCACGTTATGGTGGATTAAAGCAAATTGACCCTGTGGGAAAAAATGGCGAAATTATTATGGATTATTCTGTATTTGATGCTTACAGAGCAGGATTTCGTGATATTATATTCATTATAAAAGAAGAACTTTTGGAAACTTTCGAGCAAACTGTTGGCAAACGAGCTAAAAAACTTATGAATGTGTCTTATGTTTTCCAAGGATTAGATAAATATACTGGAAATTTATGTCCAGAAAATCGCGTGAAACCTTTTGGTACTGGTCACGCTGTACTTTGTACAAAAGAAATTTTAGATGCACCATTTGCGGTTATCAACGCAGACGATTTCTATGGAGCACAAGCTTTTAAATTAATTTTTGACTTTTTATCAGCAGAAAAAACTACTGATAAATATGAATTTGCGATGGTTGGCTATAAAATCGAAAATACACTTACAGAAAACGGATATGTTTCTCGTGGTGTGTGCAAAACAGACGAAAAATCTATGCTTACTGAAATTATTGAGCGTACTCAAATTGAGCTTATCGAAGGCAAGGCTCAATTTACCGAAGATGGTGGTAAAAACTACACAGAAATTCCATTTGGAACACCAGTTTCAATGAATATGTGGGGATTTTCTGCAGATTTCTTAAATGAACTTGAAAGTAAATTTGATATATTTTTAAACGAAAAACTATCAGAAAACCCAGAAAAAGCAGAATTTTTCTTGCCTTTTGCTGTAGATGAGCTAGTTTGCGACGACAAAGCGACCGTAAAAGTCCTTAAAACAGACGATAAATGGTTTGGCGTAACATATAAAGAAGATAAAGTGGAAATCGTTTCAGCAATTGCAAAAATGACTGAGGACGGACTTTACGATGGAATCTAAAACAGTCGTTGTAACTGGTGGAACACGTGGAATAGGACGTGCTATTTGCGAAAAATTCGCTAAAAATGGCTACAATGTCGTGTGTTTTTATCAAAATTCGTCTGAAAGTGCAAAACAACTCGAAGAATTATATCAAAATATCAAAACTTATCAGTGTGACGTTTCAAAATCATCAAAAGTTCAAGAAATTGCACAAAAAGTGATTTTAGAATACAAAAAAGTTGACGTTTTGGTAAATAATGCAGGAATTTCTAAGTATCATATGTTTACAGATGCAACCGAGCAAGATTTTGATGAAATTTTTGATGTAAATGTAAAAGGCACGTTTAATGTGACCAATGCATTCATAAAAAATATGGTGTCAAATCAAAACGGCGTTGTAATAAATATTTCGTCTATGTGGGGACAAGTTGGAGCGTCTATGGAGGTGTTATATTCTAGTACAAAAGGTGCTATAATTGCATTTACAAAGGCACTCGCAAAGGAAATGGGACTATCAAATATACGCGTAAACTGCGTTGCACCTGGTGTAATTAATACGGAAATGCTAGGTGATTTTACCGAGCAAGACTTGGATAATTTACGTGATGAAACTCCGTTGAATCGTATAGGTTTGCCGGAAGATATAGCGAACAGCGTGTATTTTCTAGCGACAGACGAGGCCAATTTTATTACCGGACAGATTTTACCAGTAAATGGAGGCTTTGTAATTTAAGGTAGGCTCTATATTTTGCGTAAAACGAAATGCTATATAAATTATGTACAATATTAAAATAATAGGCTGTCACAGATGTTTTTTCATTTGCGACAGCCATATTTTTTACACAACGTCAGTAAATTTAATTTGCGTTACGTCTTGTAAACACACAAGCGTAACCTTAAATGTTCCATCTTGCTCATAAGATACTAAAACAGAAGATAGACCAGTTGTTTCGATTGTTTTTGTTAGTGTTTCGTCGATTAATACAGCTTTTTCGGTAGAAATCAGCGTAATTGCTTTATTTTCAGACTGTTTCCTATCTATGATATGACGTAATTTTTCACCTGTACTATTTGCAAAGCTACACAAGTCGATTTTTTTAGCAATGGTGTCGCAGTTTGAGTCGAAACAGTCGCACTCGGCGTTTAAATAGTACTCATAAGCACAAGTTTCAGGCATATTTACGATACTATTGTAACTATCAACTGGCAGTTCATCAGGACAAACGTCGCAAGTTCCACAACTGTGGCAACAACTCAAAGTTTGGTTCAAAACAGTAGAAAATAGGCTTACAAACGTGTTTTTTTCTTGTTCAGTGGTAAAACTTAATGTGAAACTCTCAAATTTGCAGAAGGGAACTAGTGTTTCGTCGGAAAATTCTAATGCCCACGTGTTGTATATAGTAGCTTTTTCATCAGATGTACTGGATAAAGTTTGCTCGAATGGTGCGTTTATTGTTGCCTCGAAATCAAAATCGTTGTCTAGCAAAAATTCGGCAGATTTTCCGAAAATCAATTCGCAAGGACATAATCCAACACCAGCTTTGCCTTGTTCACCTTGAATACCTTGAGTACCAGTGTCGCCTTTTGCTCCGGTTGCACCAACAGGACCTTGAGAACAGCAACAAGATGCAGGATCGCCTTTAGGGCCTTGCACGCCTTGGATACCTTGAGAACCTTGGTCGCCTTTATCACCTTTAGCACCTTGCAAACCCTGATCGCCACGTGGTCCTTGAAGTCCTTGTAACCCTTGCAAACCATTAGCGCCAGTGTCACCTTTAACGCCTTGAGTCCCAGTATCACCCTTAGAACCTGTTTCGCCTTGGATTCCTTGCAAACCATTAGCGCCAGTGTCACCTTTAACGCCTTGGATACCCTGAATGCCCTGTAAACCAGTATCGCCACGGTCGCCTTTATCACCTTTTAAACCTTGCAAGCCTTGGTCACCACGGTCACCTTTTTCGCCTTTTTCA
>JAWXUP010000044.1:0-21272 GCA_044426345.1 Clostridia bacterium
AACGCGATTAGAACAGGGATAAAGCACATAATACACATTATTAATATAACATATGAAGTAATTTCTGGCGCATAACCAAAAGTTTCGTTGTAAGTAACAATATATTCTGTTTTTAAAATAGCGATAATTTCTCCGTCAGAAGAAGTTACAGGCGCAAAAATGTCGATTATACCATCAACTTCTTTTGTCGAAATCATTTGATTTTGCAAAACATATTCTATCATTTCCAAATCAACATCGCTAATTTGTGCTGTTTCAAACTGACTTGTGCTTATATTAAATATAAAATTATCTTGAGTTCTGATTAATTTATACCCACCTGTTGTTTCTTCTATCTTACTCAAAATTTCTACATCTATTTCTTCTTGAGTTAGTGTAAAAGCAATTTGATGAGCAGCTACATCAGCTATTTGAACTTTTAAACTCTCTATTGTCTCAATTTGTGACTCATCGATTTCATTGCGAACAAAACCAGTCATAAATAGTAATAAAATAATCGTAATAATAGTCGCTTTAATCGTTGTCATTTACTTTTACACCTCCTTCTAAATATCTAAGAAATGATAATTTATTGTACTATCACTTGCTCTATTTTTACATCTGTAAATATATTCTCGAGCCAATAAATCTTGTGGATTTTCTCGGTAAACACGCATAAATCTTCTCATAGCACCTTCTATATTTCCAGCAACATAATACTCTAGTCCTTGCTCAAAAATTGGTTTACTATCATCTTTTTTACGTGCTATTTGTTGCTCATTTGCATAAATTATCTCATATAAAGTCTCAATTTTATCTTGAGATTCAACATAGATATATGCAATTTTTCTTGTAACATAGTCTTCTGTGAAGTTTTTAATTTTCAAAGAAGCTTCTGCACTTACAATCAACGGAATTTTATATTCATTTGCAATATTGCTTATCTCAGTAGCAAACTTATCATACTTTGATATAGCTTTAATGCTACTTCTGTTATTATTTCCTATAACTCCAACTCGCGCCTCTTCTAAAGTTATACTAATATAGTTTTCTTGATAAGCATTTTTTAAAAATCCAAGACAAATATCGATAGACTTATTTGGATCAAGCGAAAATGCTTTTATTTCTCCATCAAGCATTCTGTCGATAAAAATCCCGCTTTCGATAAGGTATTCTATATTATCTATCAAATTTGTATCACTATATTCAGCGTCTGTTATATTGGCACTTTCTGATTTAATATACACATTGTGTGCTATTATATCGTGTGATTGTCCTACTTTTAACTCTTGATATTGATTCTCATCACGCAATAAATTATCTGGAACAAAAGCTGTATATTTATTTTTCAAGTTTTGCATTTCATCAGACTGTTTTTTAATATTTTCTACAGTTTCCATTAGCGTTTGATTTAATTTTACAATCTCATTATTTCCTTTTATCGGATTAATTTTGCTGAAATCTCCTTGGGAAATTTTATAAGCATTGAATGTTACTTTTTTCATATCTTTAATGCTAAATGTTATAATAGCACAAACAATAATCAGAATAATTGCAATACATTTGATAATAATATCAATTATTTCATTCATAAGTACAGTAGCAACTAAATAGTGATTTACAAAATCTTGTTCAATAGAAATAGCTCCTATGAGTTCTCCAGAGCTTGAATATATCGGACTTATCGTTGCTACAAGCTCTGTTCCATACGGAGTATAATACATCAAAATATCACTGTTTGTTTCTTTCACTTCCATTAAAGAACTAAATAAATTATCATTAAGCGAATATTCCAAATCAGAATTTAATATATTTCCTTGTGCAGAATATACAGTATCCTCTTTATAGAAAAATAGATTGAAATTGTAAATTATTTCCATCGGCTCAATCTCGCCTTGATTATTTAAATAGCTATTATCATATTGATAATAATCTACATAATATTTTAGCACATCATCTGTTGTTATAAATTCTTTAGCTCGTGCATTTTCAAATTCCTCTAGATTAAAGCTATTTATGATAATATCATTTATCTCTACACTATTTTCAAACATACGTGTGTCATTTAATACGATGATTTTATCAGTAAGTACTTCTCGCAATACAAATATTCCTATAACCGCTACGACACAAGCCGTACTTGCTAAAGTTACATTTAGGGATACACCTTTTGATGAATTAGTTAATTTATATATCGCAAAACAAATAGTAAGTGCTATAAATGCAAGGCATAAGAAATTGTTCGCCAATGCGAAATAATCAAAACCTTTGTCTAATGTATCTATATCAAGCTCTATGTCACCTTTTAAAGATGGAATAAGTCTATAATCATCAGTATTTTTTAAAGTTAACATAATATTTTGCTCTTCAATATATGTGCTAGCAGCAAATTTCACTTCCGAAAAATCCTCTTTAAAAGAATCCGTTATATTTTCCAAAGAAGCTTTTCCGTCTAGATATTCCAATTTATAAAATTCATTGCTATCTAAATTTTTAAATATTATCCCTTCAGCATATTCAATTGCCATAGAATTGTTTAGCGACATTTGTGTTTGATCATTTTTGAAAACTTCCGTAATGGTTCCATCATCATTCATACAAGCATAATCACCATTGATAGACTGCAACCAAATTTGGTCATTCTCTAAGCAAAGTATAAACACATATTCACTTGGTGCATTAAGTAAGTCAAATGTGCCGATTTTATTAAATTCTCCGTTTTCAACTTCATATTGTTCCAAGTTGCCTTCATTATAAAAAACACAAACCATATTTCCACTTGTATTATTATATTCGATTATAGATTCTAAATTTATAGCTTTAACATCAAAAGCAGTTTCCAACTTTCCTTTATCAAAATTGCATATTTTTATATAATTGACATCACCTATGCTAATCATTGCATATATTTCGCCCTTTTGATTCATAACAACCGAACTTACGACAACTGATTCACCGTTTTCAATTCTGTCAATATAAAAAAAGTCTTGTTCATTTGTTTGAATGTCTATTTTATATATGCAAAAATAATCGTCAAGCGCATCAATTCCGTATAATACGTTGTTTGAATAACTATTTTCAAAGCTTTCTATTATCGTGTGTTCTCTTAATAAGTCTTGATGAAAATATGAAAAAGCTCCCGAAATGATAACGATTATTATAGATAGAACGATAAATGTTCTTTTTTTCATCTATTCACCTCACGGAATCATAATATTTGTGGTTGCTGGATTAACTATTTGTATCACACCGCCATAAGCACAATTTAATTTTGAACTATTATTAAGAGCGGGATTTCCAGCCACCATAACAGATGAACATCCTGGAGCCCACGCTGATACAGTAAGAGGAATGCAAGGCATCGGTGTTAAAACTCCTAACGCTGCTGCTGTTGCAGATGCAACTGTTGGGTTTGCTGGATTTTGACACATAACAAATGGCAAAATATTAACCATAGGTATGTAATCCATAATAGACGCCATCGGCATACTTGACATAACTAACGATGTTGGCAAAACCGTTAACACCGATGGAGCTGTTCCGAAGCTACATTGTATATTTGCGCCACCTAAAACTGCAAATCCCATATTTCCCTCCTAAACTATTTATAAATAACACTATAATTGTAATCTTTTGATATTTGAATTTCTTCGCATTGGTCATTTTCACCTTCAAAAAGGATATAAACCTGCGTTTTTATTTTTGGATATTGCTTTGGCAGTCTAGATATAACAAGCTTATCTTTTTCTTGTTCTAAAACCTCTACAATATCGCTTTCTTGTCCATTTACAAGCAATAGTTTTCTGCCACAAAGCACAAGATTTCGTTCGCAATAAATTGTAAGTTCATCTTGATTTTCATCTTTATTTAAAAGCAGTCTAATTTCATCGTTTTTATATGCAAATGCACGCTTTTCTGGTTGTTTTTCACACGCAATCAAGGTTGAATATGAACTAATTTTTGGTTTTATCCATACAATTACGTCGTCCTTTATATCTTCACCTTCAAGCGTCACGGATTGATAATTAGTTATTTCTATTTTAACGAAAGCAGGTTTTGCTTTGCCAAGAATAACAAAATATCCGTCGCCTTTTGCTAAGACGCTATACCCTATTGGTAAAGAAAATCCAACATTTTTCAAAGGTTTCATACTTACGTAATCAAAAACTCTAAAAACTGCAGCTGTTTCAAATATTTTTTTCAATGCCATTACTCCTGACTATCAACCAGCTCGATAGAAAATTCTCGAACTCTGCTGATTTGACGAGTTTGTTGAGATTCTAATTCTACTGGCGCTATTTTTATAAAAATCGAAGGTTTATATGCCTTAGAAGGGTCGCCCCAAATCCTAAGTTTTTCCTCCATTTCCAGATTTAAAATTTCAATTCGGCCATTTGCTTCATATGCCACATTTCCTAGTTCTTCTGCTGGTATTAGCATTTCATTATCTAGAGATTGAATGATTGCACCGAGAATTTTTTGTTCCTCTATAAATCTGAATTTCAAGTCACTTTTTGAATATACCGTTAACATATAACTCAAACTTAGTACTGTAGGTGGATATTTTTGCTCTTTTAAACCGTAATTTATCATTCCAGCTTGAGCCATTTCATTATCACGACTTATATCATAAAGATGAATTCCGACAACATAGTCCCCTTTTTCCTCTGGTGAGCAAAATCCAATCATATTTTTATCAGTTACCAAATTTGGAACTAGATTTTTCGCTAAAATTTCCGAAATTTTCTCGGACACATCAGCTATTATCGTATATTTACCCATCAGTTTCTCCTATCCTAAAGATTGTGCATATTCCATCAGCGCATTACTTTGGTTTTCATATTGTTCCAAAGCTTGCTCATTTACTTCTTGTTCTGATTCCTCAGGTACTTCAGGCTCTTCAGTTACTATAAAATTACCGTTACTAAATAGTCCCTCTGAAATAATTTCACCTGTTGTTGTATCGTATAATACACCTTGACCACTATAATTTCCACGTAAAAATTCACCAGCGTATAATATATTTCCGTTTACTTCATACAGAGAACCTGTTCCATCATACAGATTATTTTCGAAAGAGCCAGTGTATATTTTAAATGATGTATCGGTATTGTAAACCGTTCCTTGACCACTATATAATCCAGTTTTAAATTGACCGTCATATAAAGTCTTACCGTTTTCATATAAAACGCCTTGACCTTCGTAAAGACCATCTTTAAATTCACCATCATATAAAACATCGTCATCTTGATATAACACGCCACTACCATAATATAAACTTGCTGAAAAATTACCTTCATAAAGTTTATTTTCACCTTGATACAACGTACCTTGACCACAATATAATCCAGCTATAAATTCGCCTTCATAGATAAGATTTTCTCCATCATAAAGAGAACCACTTCCGTCATATATTCCGTCGGCAAATCCACCCTCGTAAACTAAATCACCTATAGACTGCACTCCGTCTTGCTCAATTGCGAGATATAACTTGCCCTCACCGTTGTACATTCCGTTTTGATAGCCACCTTCGTAATAATAATCGCCATCAAAAAATGCAACATCACCCAAACTTGGAGGTGCTACCTCGTCGTTTAACAATTGCTCAATAGTGGTTTGTGCAAAATCTCCCGAAGATTTCGCGTCTCCATTCATATCATAAAGCGCACCAGCACCTAAAATATCTCCCTGAACGAACTGACCTTTATACAAAGTATTCCCGTTTGAGGCATAAATTGTGCCACTTCCGTTAAATTCACCCTCTGCAAAGTCACCTTTGTATGTATATTCATCAAAAAACGCTTGTCCATAACCATCGTAAAGTCCGTTTACGAAATATCCACTATAAACAGTATCTCCACTCTCGTCAAAAAGTTCTCCACTTCCATCATAGACTCCGTTTGTATAATTTCCTATGTATAATTTTTCACCGTTTTCGTGATATTCTTTGCCGTAACCTTCATAAAGTCCATTTACAAAAGTACCTTCAAAGTTTATTTTTGAGTTTTCATAATACAAAATTCCGTTTCCGTTATAACTATTTTGCAAGAAATCTCCTGTGTATTTTATTTTACCAGACTCATAATATAATGTACCAAATCCACTGAAATTGTTAAAGCTAAACTGCCCTTCGTAAAGCAATACTCCATCATTAGAGTATAGTTTACCAAAATCATTTATAGCTCCGCTACTGAGAGTTCCCTCTAATATTATTTGACTAGTTTCTCTGTCATAAAGTTGAACTTTACCATCATATCCCATAACTTTTATAGAGTCGATAGGCATAGCTTTTGTCAAATATTTGCTTTGAAAAGTTGGAAGGAGGAAATTCAAAAAAACAGCGGGCAAAATGAAAATTAAAATGGCAGCCAAGAACACTAATTTTTTTGCGACGTACCTACTTCCAAATAAAAAATATTCATCGAGCGAAGTCGGTGCTTGCGTAATTGATTTCACCGAAGCTATAAGTGTTGTTGAAAGTTTTTTCGCCAAAACCGTATCGCTAAAAGCAGTCGCTATTTTTTTGTATACCGTTCTAACGGACGTCGTAAGCGTAGTCCATACGGTTTTCATATTTTTGCTTATACTTTCAAACAATTCACTCACACCTCCTTTTTATGTGTCAAATGTTCCAATTTGTGTAAAATTCTGATTAAATTCATGTGTTTTATATGCGTTTATTGATGCAAATAGATAATAAATCGCAATTGCTAATATAACAAATTTCATCAAAAATCCGAGTCCACCGAGAAATCTTTTGAATTTTTGAATTAATTTTTCTTTTAATGCACTTTCTTCAGAAAGTGGACTTTCGTTTGTGTAAATTCTGTAAAACCTTTCAAAAACTTTTGAAACTTCAGAAATTTCACCATATTGCATATTGTAAATTAAAGTTTGCATTTCAGGCATAATTTCATCTTCAAGCTCTTTTTTGAATAGATTTTGCAATATTTTAGCAAGTTTTACAACACACTGACCCTCTTTTACAAGATGTGCGTTTTCAATTTCACGCATATCATAATCAAAGTGAATATCCATATTTTTAGCAACCAAAATATTTTGCATTTCAAGCGAACTATATGCAAAGTACGCTGGAATATCTAAGATTATTATTTTCTCTATAATGCTTTTTGCAATGGATAATCTTTCGGATAATGTGCAGACTTCTTGCTTTAATTTTTGTTCCAAGTTTTGACAATCGTTATATTTCACAAAAACATACAAATTGTTGTAATCTGTCATATAATCTACAAAATCTGTAAAAGCTTTATTTTTCATTTGGTTTGTAAGAAATTTAATCAAATTTCCGTTGAAACTCTCTTTTTTTCTAACCAAAACTTTAAAAAGACCTTCTTCAGTAGAATTTTTAAGTACATATTGAGAACTGTTGTCATCATTTGAGACTTCTCGTACAATTAAATATTCCTTATCTCGAATTAACATAGTTTACTCCCTTACAACGATAAACAAAGATGCTTTCATCGATTCAGACTGTTCAAGAGTTGCAACAACTTCGTAAACGCCTGGTGTATTAGGTGCTGTATATGTGCCATCTTTTGAAATGCTACCAGAATTTTCGCCTGTTACACTCCATAAAACTGTACCAGAAACATTTGTTATTGCCTCAAGATAATACGATTCTCGAATTCCTATTTCAAGTTTAGACGGAACGATATATAGTTTCTTTTTATCAACTTGCGAAGAAGTTGGCTCTTTTTTTACCGCATAGCGAATAAAAATAGAATTTTCAGTTGTATTTTCTAATAATTTTGTTCCGAAGATAAAAGATGCTTTTTTTGTATCTTGTTTAATTTCAAAGTTAGCTTTAATTTTTCTATCAGCAAAAATCCCTGAATCGCCGGTGAAAATTACATCTTTTTCTTGAACTGAAAAATCTACCATAAACGGACCTTCTCCAAGATTATGAAAAACTTCGTGTGAATAGTTAATATTACCTGTTTTTGCTGGGAATTTTAGAGGTATTTCAACTGTGCCATACTCAATATTTCCCGTATTTACACTTGGTTGAGCTACGATTTCAGTATTTGCAGTATCGCTTGCAAAACTTTCTTTCAAGCTAGCAATATTACGCTCTAATTCTTTCATCATACCCGTCAAAAGATGTGTGCTATAAACGTATTGATTTGCAGGCATTGGTTCTATGTTTTCAATAAAGAACGAATTATTTCTACTAACCAAGAAAATTTTCGCAAGATAAATTCCACCACCAAAATTATTAGTAACAATATCTTCCATAACATTGCTAAAATAATCTTTTTTTAGCACTTCTAAAGAATTTCCGTGACTAATTGGCACTTCGATAGTATTTTGTTCTACATCAACACATTTTTTGCGATTTACAACGATTTTAAAGTTTTCTGGGTTTAAAATGAAATTTATTGTGCCGATTTCTAGTTTTTTTGCACGAAGTTTAACGATTTTTCGTTCGCTTTGTCCACGTTCTAAAAACAAATCCTTAAATTCTACTATAAATTTATTATCTGCTCCATTATAAGCACCCTCTAAAGTTTGCTCTATGTTTATATCAATATTAGATGCGTTTGTTTTATTTAATACTATGATGCTAATTTCAAAAAACTCACCAGAAGGTATTGTTTTGTAAAATTCTTGAGTGATTTTTACGTCATCATTTTCGTATAAGGTATGGTTAAATACATTTATATTTTCCGCACCAAATTGGTTTGGCTCAGGAGCTTTGTCGGTTAAATATAAATGGAAATTTTCTGTACTAGATTCGAAATTTTCATCGCTTTGATTTGAAACAATACTTTTTGTAAAGTTTTTTGCATCTTCATTATATTCTACGCAAAGATAAACGTGGTCTGCTTTCTTTTCTTCTGCAATTTGATTAAATCCAGAAATCATAGATAGTTTATAAAGTACAGGCTCGCTGACTATAATTTCACGACCGGAAAAGTCTATCGCAACGCCATCTTCAACAGATAAAGTTCTCTCATCAATTGCAAGTGTACCTAGTCCTGCTACAACACCAAAACCGTGAAAAAATCTGTTGTGAAGTCTTCTTTTGTTGTTAAAATATTGCTGTTCTTTTATAAAATCCCTATCCGTTAAAAGTTTTCCATAATAATAATTATTTCTTTCAAATGGGAAATATTTCAAATTTTTCATTAATAATCCTCCAGATTTTATTCTTTACCAAGCACGGTATAATTTAGTCTTGATGTCCCTGTTAGTCCTATAGTATCGTATGAAATTAATCTCGTATTAACTCCTAGATAGGTTGAACTTCCAAGCAATACGTAATCTTTTAGTACAGTAATGTTAAAATAAACACCGACCGGAACAACGCTCTGTGCGATTTTTCTGATTGTATTTTGCTCTTTTAAATTGCTCTCTTTTATAAAGATTTTAACTTCGTGCTCATCATCACTTTCGTCTTCAAAAACATATGTTCCTCCGTCAGTAAATAGTGATAAAATTTGCAAAAGTCCATCTCTTGTACCACGTATTTTATATAAATTTTTGATATTTCTAATTAAAATCCTTAATTTCTCGCGTTCCCACATATGTATATCTTCAATTCCTACAAAGTTTGCTAGATATTCTAAATATTGAGTATTCATTGGATTATAAATCAGTGATTCAGTTTCAATATCATCATTTATATCCTCATAAAAAGATTGAAAAATCATCAAAAATCTATTAAAGAAATCATCTTCTCCAGTATTTTGGTATATTTCTGGTAAATATTTTGATATATTTTGACCATCAAAATATATAAATATGTCGGAGAGTTCTATATTTTGCTTGTTTTTATTAGAAATTTCTATAGCAAACCACAAATAACGTGCCTTTACATCTTGTAAATAAATATCATTGAAGTTATCACTGACTTTGAAAAGAAACTTATTCATAATCACTTTTTTTGCATTACTTGACAGATTTTCATTGTAAATTACATCTAATATATCTGGTTTTTCATCACAAGCGTAAATATAAACGCGATAAGCACATTTTGTAATCGAAAATTTCATTCTGTGCCACTGTTTTTCAGTTTCTTGTGCATCAAACACCCTAGAAAAAAAGATACTTTCTAGCGAAGAAGTCTGTAAAATATCGTCTGTAGCAACGAAATTATGCGAAAAACCTCTTTCAAAGTCTTCTTTTTTATTCAAGAAAAAATAATTCATAATTCCTCACCATCTTACAACATATCGTTTATCGAAATATCAGTACTCGCGAGCATAGTAACGCTGTTTTGAAGTGTTATTACGTCGCCTTTTCTGTTTCTCAAAACTCCCTCTCCTCTTGCCGAAATATTAAAAGAATTAATTTTAACCACTGCGTCAAGAGCATCTATTCTTTGATATAAAACACTATATTCTGTTACTGCACCAAAAGTTTTCAGTGAATCAAAATAACTTTTTATTTCAGCTTCAATCACGCTTTTTGCATTTAAATATAGTGGACTTCGTACAACATCTATAAAAATCTCAAGATTTATATAAGTTGGCGAATATAATTTTATCGCATTTCCCAAAAGCTTTTTAGGTTCTAGGAATTTTAATATATTTTCCCTGTATTTTTGCGAAAGTATCGCACGATCACCGCTCGGTTTTACAACTATTGCAGTTTCGTTGTATTTATTATTTTCTAGAACTTTACAATCGTCAATAATCAAACCTGTTGTTTTTAAAACTGCTTTTTCAAAATCAACACCAGTTACAAGTCTTGTAGGGATTTCATCGTCATAATTTATAAACATATCGTCAACTGTTTTCGGATTTCTACCACCATAACTCTCGCTTGTTGTCAGCGTTATAATATCCTTGTAAACCAATTTGTTTCCTTTGGAAATATTCCCTTCATCACCTTTTGTAAATGAAATAGTGCTTATGATTATTTCACCTTCTGGACATCGTCCGTTGATACCATTTCCAAAAATAAATTTATTCTCTTTTATGCAAAAATGATGTGAATATTTTGTAGATTCTTCAAAATCATAAACCAGCTCGTAAAGCTCAAACTTTCCTTTATTAATAGGATTTTCTACAAGTAAACTAGCCTCTTTTATAAATCCTTCTACTTTTACATCGTATGATTGATTAGGAAAACCATTGCCAACAGCAAGAATTCTATTTTGATAGAAATTATCTTGATAAATGCAAACTATATCAGATTTGTCGCTTTTTTCGAAAAATTCACCATTAAAATCGTAAAAATCAATTAATTTATCGCTTAAATCCATATTTATTAACTCATCTGCTGGACAAATATACGCTAATGTATCTTTTTGCTCTAATTTTATTGTTGAAAAGGACAGCGAATTTACATATGGTGCAATATCGTAGTCGCATTCTTCAAGTTCAAATCTAAGGCAAGGATTTTTCGCTTTCATTGTATCTTGCTCAATTACAAATTTAATTTGACCACTTTGCAAAAAACAACTAGTTCCATCTGAGAAATACAGTTCGGTATCATTATAGAAAAGTTTCATTTTAGCAAACGGTATAAAATCTTTAGTTATAGTGTTGCGATTGCTATTTTCTAGAACATCTGCAGTTAAAACATATGTTTCGTTTGCAGAAAGTTCTGTTGTTAGATAGATTTCGCATTGACTTCGCTTACTTGGCGATAATCCAAATACATAGAAATGGCTTTGATGTATATTTTTACCTGACATTATGTAATCAATCACATTGTCTAGCAATGTTACACATTCGGTTGATTCAAAAGTTATACCCTCTAAATAAAACTTGTCGTTAAGATTGATTTTTTGAGTGGTATTTAAATCTATACTAAGATTTGCCTGCTGAGCACCATCTGGCAATTCAAAGGCTAGTCGCAAAAAATTATTATAGATTTTTTGAGAAGTTCTATTCATATAGTAATTTTGATTTTCTTTTAAAAATGCAAAAAGTTCCAAGATAGTAATACCAGGGTCGTGATAGTTATAATCATTCCATTCTGGATAAATTTCAGCTATTTTTCTTCTCATTTTGCCGAAAATATCACTAAAACTTTCCGTATCAACTGATTTCTCTTCAATCACTATATCACTTCCTTCTAATCTAAACTAATTTTGATAATATGCTCTCCATTTTGTGGTAATACAAATGGAATTCTAAATATTTCTTCTTGATTAAGGGTAACCATTTGTCTGCCGTTATAAATTTCTCCTGTAATAACCAAGCTTTTTATTGTATCAACGGTTTTAATATCCTGAATTAAAGATTCGATTTGCTCTCTCTTAGGTGGTTTTGAAATATCGAATCCTTTTTTGTTAAAGTTACCGTATATCGGATCTAAAAATTGCGATATAGCACTCAAAACACTTTCTCTCGTGCTAGAAATATCATTGAAACTTTTAACTTTTAAATCTGTTTGTATGTTAAATCTAACAAAATTTGGAGGAATAATACTTATTTTATCTTTCATTCCATGAAGGATTTTATCGCTTAAATATTCCAAAATCTCAGTTTTAAAACTTTCAAAATATATACTATTTTGCGCATAATTTTTAGTTAACACTACGATTGTTACTTTTGATTTTGCTAAATCTCCATAGATATCGGTGTTTGAAAAACAGTTTACACGACTTATATTTCTGCTATAATATTGGATCAATTTTTCGTAATCTCGCTCCGTTACAGCACGCATTTTATTTTGAAATTCACTTGATGCTCTATCTTTCGCTATGTACTCATCTTCTACATCAGCACCACCGAAAAACTCTATCAAATTTGTAGCTTGGCTCACAAAACTATAGCTAAGTTCAAGTCCCATAATTTCACCACCGAGCAAGTTCGTTTCTTTACCACCGCCAACTGACATTGTTACAAATATATTTTTTTCTTCGCTTACGCTTGGTAATTTTTTATTCGGTAAAAATTTTAGAACTCCAGAAACTTTATCGATAAAATACACTCTTGTTTCATAGGATTTTGCTTTTTCGATATCTATCCATTGCACCCAAGTTTTTCCGTTATTATCTATAAAAATTCGTTCTTTATCTATTTCTTCGTTATATAAATTCTCGCTTTCATCAACAAAAACTTGCGCGCTATGTACATTTTTTTCTTCTAAATCAAATGTATAGTCGCTATCAAAAGTAGTTGCAGAGAAAGATTTTTTAATGCCAGATTTCGTAGCAATCGCTGATACAGAATTCAAATGTATACCATTTAGGCGTATTGGTTTCGCTTTAATATGCTCATCTATATCAACAAGCCTTAAAAAGTATTTACTTTCGCCAAAAATTTCGACTTTTTCGTGGTCAAATAAATCTTTTATTGTGATAATTCCTGTATGCGCTAATCCACTAGTTTCATCAAGTAAATCAAGATTTTTGAATCCTTTTTTTGTATAGTATTGCCAAATTAATTTTCTTCCGTGAACGCTATATGCAATGTCGAAAAGGATTTTTACAGGACCTTTTATAATAGGCTGTGATAATCCAAAATACACACAATATTTTGATTCTCCAACCGTTTCAAATAGGCTCAACGGATACACTCCATCAAAACACGATGGCATTAATTCTTTTGTTGTTAAATTATTAGTTTTACGAATACTGTTTGGTCGATTTCCTTCACTAAGATATTCAAAGCTAAAATTTAAATTTGAAATAATTGGCGATATGTACTTACTTTTCAACTTATACGCGTTGTTCATTTTATTGATTCTAGCTCGTATAAATCGACCATAATTACCATTTACAATGGTTTGTTCCATATCATTAGGACATATAAATTCAATGCTTTGACGTTGTCTGTGAAGACCTTTTTTTGTGCTGAAAATATCACTATATTTTTTATTTGCAAATAAATTCACAAAACCATAACCGTTAAAATATTCAAAGACAACCTCTTCGATAGTAATATCATATACAGGGTCACGTTTTACGTCTTTTTTCTTCATAACGACCTTATAATTTGGAATTTCTTCTTCAAAAGTATCACTTAATATCTCTTGAAAATCCATTATGAAGTCGATTTCTATTTTCGAACCTTTTTTGGATAATGCCTCTTCACACGAAAAATAAACCTCATTATATAAATTTGCTTTTTCTGAAAATGGATAAAATTCCTCTTTGCCGTCATATTGTACACCGACAGCATTTATGCCATCTGGCTTTACAAAATCAGCTTTGGAACTAACTTTTATATCGCGCATTTTAAAATCTTCAAAAACATCTGCACGCGTTGTTTTAATTTTTATAGAACTAAATTCGTCTTCAAAAAATGGTTCTATTTCAGTAGAATCTTCTTTTTCAAGAATAATTTTACCTTTTTCTATATTAGGAATTTTAAATTTCTTATATTCTTCTTTAGTTGAGTAGTAAAATGTTGCAAATGAAATGAGTTTTACTAGTTTTTCATACGAAATCTTTTCAGATTTACTTTCATAAAAAGACAAGCTAATTTTTCCTGTATTTTTCAAATTAATTACATTTTCTACTCTAAAAACAAACTCGTGTTCTTGCAAGTTTGTATCATTCGCCGATAGTAAAGTGTTGAAATCCTCGTATTTTTTCGCAATATAATCACCTTTACTTTGCATAATCACATCAATTTTTGCCGGTGTTACAAAAACATCGTCTACCGTTTCAACATTAACGCTAGTACCATCGCTATATGTTCGAGTGGTTGTCAACGCTGAATTTTTATAAACAACAGTACCAGGTGCTTGGTCATTTGAAAGCCCAAATGTTACATATCCTTTCGCTGGTATTGCTGGTTTTTGAACGGTATTTAACTTGTTGAAATACTGAGTATTTCTTTTTTGACGTAAATTGTCAATTCTTGCAAGAGAATCCGAATGCAACTCTGCATATATATCAATCAATGCCGAACCAATATCTCTATCATTTTGTGTCCATTCAGGCACATATGAATTTGCTCTTTTTAATATTTCTTTTTTAACTTGCTCTTTCAAGATGCACCCTCCTTTAAACTAAATTTCGATACCTTCATTTATAAAAAACGGATAAACTAAATTATACGGATTATTTGTAGTTCTCACAACATAAGAAATATTCAAAAGAACTTTTCCCGTTTGATTTTTATCTTG
The DNA here is from genome assembly GCA_044426345.1 of Clostridia bacterium. Classification (GTDB taxonomy): domain Bacteria; phylum Bacillota; class Clostridia; order Oscillospirales; family Butyricicoccaceae; genus CAYJLC01. Next base: position 15,034 of record JAWXUP010000044.1, read on the forward strand.
CTCTGCTTTTATTTCAATGTTTGTAATTCGTGGTTCATATAATACTAAAGCACGTTTTACCGAACTTTCCATTTGAGAAAGAGTTGTGAAATCTATTGTTTCAAAAACATAATTATGAATATCGCAACCAAAATCAGGTCGCATAACTCGCTCACCTTTTGCCGTCATAATAATTATGTAAATTGCTTGCTTTATATCTTCGTCACCTGACACTTCGATAATTTTACCAGTGTTTTTATCTACTTTCATCGGAAAACCAAAACCTTTTCCTAGAAAATTTTTCTCATAAGACATCATACACCTCTTAATTCAATTTAACCATAGTTCCCTTTGCCTCAAGAATACCAGAAGAGCTAACTTTCATAGAGCCCTGCGCTGCAATTTCTACAGAACTACCACTAACACTTGTTGTCTGACCCTCAAGTTTTAAGCTTTGAGTTCCTTTTACTTCAAGAGTTCCAGAGGTTAATGTAGCTTTATTACTCTCAACGGTAAGCGCCGCTGTTCCACCAACACTTAGTACTAGTTTTTTCTCAGCGTCAATCGTAATTCCCCCACTTTTAAAATCAGCCGTAATAGAACTTTTAGCACCACTATCAGTAATTGTAATCTTCTCGTCTGCATCTGAATATTTGATGGTTAATCCTTTTTTGCTTGTTATTTCAATAGTTTCTTTGTCTGCCTCTTCATTAAATATAATTTTATGTCCTGCTTTTGTTTGAATTAATTTCACTGTGTTTTTTTCATAATCAATCGTGCTGGGCATTTTTACGCTAGTATTATATATGGAGCCAGTGACAATCGGACGGTTTATATTGCCTAAAATAAAGCTAATCAACACCTCCGAACCGACCTCTGGAAAGAAAAACACACCAGCTTCTGAGCTAACATATGGCATTGAAACCGGAATCCAGCCACTTTTGTTTTTTCCTTTTTCACCAAAAGAATACGTTACCTTAACTTTTCCTGGATAATCTTTATTATAATTTTCGACAACAGTGCCAGTAATTACACCGTGTATTTTGTTGTCTGTTTTTATATTCATAAAACTTATCCTTTCGTTAAAAATGAAGTTTCGAAACCTTCTTCGTCAATTTTGTGAATAACTTCCACAATGTAATATTTGTCATTGACCGTGCTATCCAATTTACTTATTTCCACATATCTTCCAGGCACTATTTCTGGTAAACCTATTACAATGCCTTTCGCTGTTGAACATTCATTTTGCAATGAGGTTTGTATGCTTGATGCAATAGTTTTTGCTTCACTAGCTGTTAAGCAATCTTCAAACGTATATACTGATGTTGATGCTGAAATTACATCTGTTTGATTAGAATTTTTTGCAGTTACAGTCGAACTTATTACCTCACTAAAAGCTAAGTCTAACCCTTGAACTTCGATACTCTTATTTAAATATTTATCGCTTTTTGAAAAGTATTTAAGTCCACTTGAAATGTCAATTGTGTAAAAAGCGCTTTCTGAAGTTTTTTTTCTAAAATACAACTCGTCAGCAACAACAAACAGCTCACAACCAGTTTTTAAAGCTAGCGTTTTAGTTAAAAAATCGTAGTCGTTTTCCTTTTGAACTACAAGTTCTGTTAATTTATCTGACGTGCTGTCAACTTTAGGCGTCGCAAGTGTTTTATATCTAGTTAAAATTTCTGTTGCAATATCTGAATAATTTGCCTTTTCGTAAAAAACATAAGGTAAGTTATCAGTTTTCATTAGCCATCTTGCATCAAATGCAAGCACTTCAAAACCAAGAGAATCTTCTGCATCAAAAACTACATCTAATGCACCGATAAATCCTTTAAAAACTAGCGTAGTATCTGAGTTATAACCTAAATAAATTTCTACAATTTTACCAGTTTTAAGCGTACTTTTAAGAGAGCCTTCAAACGAACTGCTAGACCTATCGTATTCTTGTGTTATGAAAAAATGCGCTGAACCAGTATCTTCGACAGATAGCGTAACTTCTAAATACTGCAAAGCTGACGCACTGTCAGTTAATATTTGAGTGCCTCCGACCGTAATTTTATATGCAGGTAAGACAAAATCATCATATTTACTTGCAAGAGAATTATAAGTATAATTCGAACTCATTAAAGCCATTTTTCACCTCTAAATTGCTGGAATTTTAATAATTTTTCCTTTTTCTATAAGCAAAGGATTATCTATGTCATTAGCCTCTGCAATGATCCTCCAACGACCTGCATCACCATAATGAGTATTTGCCAAATCCCAAAAGCTCATTCCCTCCGTTAGCGTAACCCATTTTGTTCTATCCGGAGACTCGAAAGGATGACTTTTTGTAGAATAAAGACCATCAACACTTTCTTTTATAGTTAAATCAAGTTTTGCTCTAATAGGTTTTCCACTAGAAGTAAACATAGTGTAAGTTTCAGTAATATTTGTGACAACTCCACGATAATTCAAGTTTCCCCAAACAAATTTAATAACCGGTGGTTTATGCAAGGAACCATCAATATACGCCGTGTCCACTATCTTTTGTGTTATATCCGTAACAGGTTTAACGGACGTCGAACTTAGATCCTGCATAACTCCTTTTTTATATAAATCTTCTGCGGTTGCTGAACTAAAATACAGTGTTAAATTTAGTGTGCTGAAAGTAGAAATCGTCGTAGTTGAAACTTGATTTCCGCTCTCACCTAATGTTTTACTTTCGCTATAGTTTACTTCATTAGATATTTTATACTCAGATGGATTAAATGAGCATTCGATTGTGTCCTTAACAGCATCTGATTCACCTAAAACCAAAATTTTAGCCTTTTTTAAACTCATTTATTCCCTCCTTTCTAAAAACCACTTTTTATATTTTGTACTTTTAAATTTGACTGCAATTTCTTTTCAAGCCGCCTATTAATTCTAGAAATATCAGCAACTTTTAGTATATTTTTGTACTCATTTTGTAATTTCTGTAATTCTTTTTCGTGTTTATCAATTTTTTCTAACAATACTTCATTGTCTATGTTATTTTGACTACTAGTTTTCGTGATTATATCAAACGTATTAAAGTCATTTTGTGTATTTTTTTCACTTGCGATTCTTTCATATACAACATTTGACACTGTATTAACAATTGGTGAAAAGTCAGTGTCACGCTTTTTCGCAGTAACTGTATTCGCAAAGTTATATGGGTTTTGGACGACTTCCTCATTTTTTAAATAATACGAAATATCGACATTATTTACAGATTGTTTTGCAGATTCTATTTTATTATTTACACGAGAAAAATTAGTTATATTTGTAACATTTCTATTACTATAATACATTGAATTTTCGAAATCATTCTGTACAATTTTATAAACTTTATCATAAACTAAATCATTAATTTCGTGCGAATTTGAGATATTATAAAACATTTCACCAAAATCAATGTTAACTATTTGCTTGGTGTTTTCTATAATTTGCCCCATATCTTCTTCGTAAAAATTAACTATATTTTGTTTTCCTTCAATAAAATCATAAAATTTATTAGTATTATCACTTTCAATCAAAAAATTTGCAATTTCAGTGCAATTCTTACGCAAATTTTCGCTTTTGTCAGATATATTTGTTATTTCACTAATTAAATTAGTGTTTACTTGTATATAATTTTCTAAATCATTGGAAATATCTCTTACACTTTGGTTGAATTTAGAAATTTCATCATTTGAGAAATAATTTACGATTGTTCGCTTAATATTATCATCATTTAATAAAGTATAAATCACAGCTGTATTTTCTTTTGCAAACCTCATTAACTCTTGCTTTTTCACACTTTCTTCGTAAAAATAATTCGTATTTTGAATATTTTTCGACAAAGATTCAATAATATCTGCAAAATTCATCGTACCCGAATGCACTACATCTGTGTTAACATCAAAATTTAAAATTGAACCACTGTAAGATTCTTCGTTTTTCAAAACATTAATCGCATTTTCTTTAAATGATATCCACTCATTATCTGTAAAAAATGACACAGATTCTATGAATTCGTTAACAAATTCGGTGACATCTCTATAGTTTTCGTTATTTTTATAGTCAAAAGCTTGAATTATTTGCTCTATATTTAAGTCATTATTAGTTTTTTCATTTTGTATAAATTCAATATTATCAGTATTTATAACGTTTGCTTTTCCATAATTTGCTTGTTGCGTTGAAATTAAATTTTGCAGTTCGTTTTTAACGATTTCAGAATTTTCATAAAATATGTTAATTTCTTCATTCGAAAAATAGTTTGCAAATATTTCTTTATTTTCTTCAAATTCTAACACATTTTTTATAAAATTTTGCGCTAACCAAGTATTTTCTGTTAAAAAACTCATAAAATGCTGTTTATTTATACTCGTATTAAAACTTTCATTGTGGTCACCAGATTTCTCAGAAAACAAGGTTAATAATTGGTTCCAATCATTTTTTTGAGCAATATCTGTATTTATTGTTAAGTTTTCAAAAAAGTAATCCGAATTCCAAATTTTGCTCTCATTATCAATTATATTCGTACCAAGTTCAAACCACTGTTCATCTGTCAAATATGAAATTGCTTGTACGAAATCATTAGTAAACTCAATCATATCCTGGTAATTTTGAGTATTTTGAAGTACTTCTTTAGCATTATTGATGATGTTTTCGTGATTATTATGATTGTCGTAATTATTAAGATTCAAATTCCTAGCAAAGTTAAAAACCTCGATATTTTCAGAACTATCATCAAAAAACATCGCTTTAGTTAGAGGATTTTCAAAAATTCGAACAATAAATTGTTTATACGAATTAAAATCCTGTGAAATTGCACTGATTAAATCTCTTTTACGCTGCTCATATCTATAAATTTCAGTATTATCTACACTTTCAAATGAATTTTCAAAGTTTTTAATCTCATTTGTTGCAGATTTCTCAGCATCAAAAGAAATGCTAGCTGTATGTTCTATGATGTTCAAATCATCATCGCTCATAAGATTCAATCTCTGTATAAAATACTCTAAGTATGTGAAAATTTGGCGTTCTTCTATGTTTTTATTAGAAATCTGCTCCAAATTGTCAAAATTATTATCACCAGCTGTAAAATTTGTTTCATTTAACATGAAACTTTCAACATTTTCTCTAAAGCTTGAATTGTTTTCCAACAAATTAGAAATCAACTCTTTCTTAAAGTGAATTATATTGTCATTTTTGCTAAAAACATTTAAAAACTGCATTTTTTTGATGTCAAAAGTTGAGTTTTCGAAAAAATCAACATTGCCAGCGTCAGTGACATTATCAATTGCTAATTGAACAAAATTTTGAACATCTATGTTTTCTAAAAAATTATTAAACATATTGTTAGTTTTATTTTGCTGATCGTCGGAAACAGTTCTATATTCAGTAAACATTTTTTCTCGAATTTCAAGAATTTTTCCAGCTAGTGCAGATATCTCAGTATTTGCTATTTCTCGTGACTGACTTTCGTAATTATATAAGTTATTTTCTTGGCTATAATTCGTATTTTTGCTGCTTGCTACAACTTTTTCAGCTAATTCATACAGCTCGTTAGTAAATTTTTCTCTTTCAATAAAATTATAACTTTCCGAAATTTTTTCAGCATCAAAATAAGTTTGTTCTCTAGTTTCAAGAACTTTTTCAGCTAATTCGTACAGCTCTGTTGTTGCTACTTCATTTGTTTGATTTTCATAACTATACAAGTTGTTTCCTCGTTCATAATTCACATTACTACGGTTTTCTACAACTTTTTCAGCTAATTCATACAGCTCGTTAGTAAGTTTTTCTCTTTCGATAAAATTATAACTTTCCGAATTTTTTTCAGCATCAAAATAAGTTTGTTCTCTGGTTTCAAGAACTTTTTCTGCTAATTCGTACAACTCTGTTGTTGTTACTTCATTAATTTGGTTTTCATAACTATATAGGCTGTTTTCACGTTCATACTTCACATTATTGCTATTTTCCACAACTTTTTGAGCTAATTCATACAGCTCATTAGTAAGTTTTTCTCTTTCAGTAAAATTACTACTTTCCGAAATTTTTTCTGCATCAAAATAAGTTTGTTCGCGGGTCTCAAGAACTTTTTCTGCTAATTCGTACAACTCTATTGTTGCTAATTCATTAGTTTTGTTTTCATAACTATACAAGTTGTTTTCTCGTTCATAATTCACATTACTACGGTTTTCTACAACTTTTTCAGCTAATTCATACAGCTCGTTAGTAAGTTTTTCTCTTTCGATAAAATTATAACTTTCCGA
>JAWXUP010000045.1:0-21152 GCA_044426345.1 Clostridia bacterium
TCATTTGATATGCCCAGCCTCTGTCAGAGTGAAAAGTTCTTCTGTATTTGCAGTCATCTGTTACTTTTATTGCTTGATTTAAAGCTTTTATAATACCAGTAGCAGACGGCTTTTGAGTAATGCTATAACTTAAAACTTCACTGTTAAACATATCTAAAAATGGATCTAAATACATTTTTTTAGTTATCATTTTTCCTTTATTATCAACTTCATAATACTTAAATTCTGTTGTATCTGTTGTAATTTTTTGATGTATGATACTTGTTTTAAATCGTCTATTAACTCTATTTTTAGAAATTGCGCCGACTACGCCCTTATATGATGAATATTTTCTACTTTTGCGTGTAAATGATTTTACTTGCAATCCTAACTTTTGTGTTAACCTTTGAACTTTCTTTTTGTTGATTACAACGTCTGATTTTCTTAGTTCACCATATATTCTGCGATATCCAAAATTCTTATGAATACTATGTATTTCAAGTATTTTTTCTTCTATTTCTTGGTCTGGATTTTCTTTATCAAATCTCTTTTGCCAGTACATATATGTGGATTTTGGAAACTTTAATACTGCGAGAATATCTTTTAATCTGAATTCTCCTCGGAGGCTACTGATAATTCTCGCCTTGTGTTCAGAGCTTCTTCCTCTAAACGTAGTCTCCTCAATTCTTTTAAATATGCATTCTCTATTCTTAATTTTAATAATTCATCTTCAAGTTGTGTAACATACTTTGTATTTTCGTCAATATTATCGTTTTTCTTTGGCTTTGGCATAATTGGTTTTCGTCCTTTACTCTTTTCTAAAAGTGCATCAGGACCTGCTATGCGATAATCATTTACCCACTTTGTTATCAATATTTGTAACGTGCTCAACTACTTTGACTTCAGCAGGTATTATTTTAAGTTCTTTTCTAATTTGTTTTGTCATAACATGCAATTGTTCACCACATTTAGGACATTCTGTATTTTCAATCGTATATTCTATAATTTCAACAGGTAAATTACCAAAATTAGCACCACGTTTGTTCTTTTTCTTGCGTTTTACTAGAATTGTTTCCTCGTTTGGCTCTGAAACGATAGGATTTTTGTCGTTTTCTACTTCAACTTCATTGAAAAAGTTTAGTTGTTCAAAATCCATTTGATATTCCATTTTTTCAGACGATGCACCAAACTTTTTCGCACGATTTAACTTGAATTGTTCTTCGTAATATGCGTTTAAAGCTTTGGCTCTTTGAAACTCTGTTTTAAGTTCAGCATTTTCGTTTTTTAGTTCTGAATTTGCAGATTTAAGAAGTTCGATTTCTGCTTTTAATTGTTCAGTTTCTGTCATTTTCAAAACTCCTTAAATTCTAACTTTTATAATATTATTATGTAACCGTCAACTCCAGCAACGTTAACGGTTACTTTGTAAAGGTGTGCTTGGGGTGACGCTTACTCATAAACGGGTCTAAATCAAATGTTGAATGCACGATTTCACAAAGTCCGTTGATGGATTTTCGCATGTCGGTAGCGCCACAAGCTAGGTAAATTTCGTTGTCATTTTCAAGATTTAACATGTGCTCGCCACACTTTTCAAAACTGAGCAAAGTAAATTTTCACTTGTATAAGAATTTGCATATATCTTGAAATTTTTGTATTCTATTCGAATTTCATCAGATTTTTCGTATTGTTGAGTTATTTTTGATGTCGTAGCTTTTAAAAACGTTGGGTTTTTGTCCTTTAACCATGATTTCAAGTACTTGCCGTGAGTTTCTTGTCTTTGCAAAACGCCGTTGCGCTTAAGTTGCTTTGTTTGTATTCTTCTAGGATTTTTGTTTTTTCTTCAGTTTTATATTTCATGTTACACATCCAGTTTTCTTTAGTGTAGCATGAATTTCTGTGTTTGAGTAGGTGTGCTTGGGGTGACGGTTACCAATAATTTTTCTTTTTCCGTCTGTCATTTGTACTTTGTGTACTGGTTTCTTTTCTCTTGCCATATTTTTAGGCCTCCTATGATTTTTATTTTATCATAGAAGACCTTTTATGTCTTGTTATTTACAGAAAATCTTTCACAGACTCTTTTTTTGTCACGTTGAGGTGTGCTCGGAATGACACTTACGTTCTTTGATGATTGTAATAATAAATATATTTTTCTATTTCTGATTTCAACTCATCAAAACTGTAAAATGTGTTATCATAATAAATCTCTTGTTTTAAAATTCCAAAGAAATTTTCCATAACAGAGTTGTCAAGACAGGATAAACCAGCTCCCGTAAAATGGCACCAACATTACATCCTCGTTGTATGTAGAGCTCCATAACCATTATTCTTTCTTTATACGAAAACATACTTATTCCTCCATTTTTGGTTCAGAAATTTGTCCGTATCCCATTTTTTACATTAATACTCATTAACAATGGAAAAATTATTCTAGGTTTCGGCATTACAACTGTTACATTATCTGGGATATCATTTACAACAACGCAATTAGCCCCAATTCTAACATTATCACCAATTCTAACATTTCCAATAATTTTGCTCCTGCACCAATATAAACGTTATTTCCTATTTTAGGCGCCCCTATTTTTGCACTATCACCCAAAGTATTAGATTCAATAGTTACATGTTGAAAGATCGTGCATCCTTCACCAATTTCTGCTCCGACAGAAATAAAAATTCCATACAATTGATGAGGCGCCATAATTCTGTGATATTTCTTTTTTTATAGGAATGCTCGCCCCATACATGTGCTGAATTTTTTTCAGTTTGCCTATTAATACTTTTTTTCTAAATCCATCTTTTGAATTTAATATTTTCGTATATAACGCCCAGTGCATATAACTATAATGCTATATTCATTATATAAAATTTTTCTGATTTTTTTCCTTATTTTTTCAACATATATATATCACCTTTACAATTACTTAGAATTCTATTAGTTAAATTTGCTTTTCACAAGTTTTAAAAGCATATTGCGAAAGTAGTTAAACTCTTTTGTTTTAAATGTAAATATTAAAAATAAAATATTAGGTACAAGCGTACATATTAAAATCTTAAAAGCAAATGTTGTATATATATTAGCTCCAATGAATAAATTAGCAAGATAATATGTAATCACTCCTGCGATTACTAATAATATTATATTTTTCAAATAGTTTACAAAATAACGTTTAGTAGAAACTTTAAAATATTTATGAAATAAAACAAGTGGTTCAAACCAAAAAGAAGATAGATGTACAGAGATTATTGTAGCCAATAATATACCTAATAATCCTATATGTCTCCCAAATAATACAGATAGAACCATATTAATAATAGTTGTAAGTAATGATATATATTTAGTTTGAGAAAACAAGCCTGTTGTTTCTCTAAAAACCCATATTGTTTGTCTAATATTTCTAGAATAAAAAAGAGCTGATATTATAAAAACAATTTTATTATCTAACAAAAAATCAGAACCAAATACTATAAAAATAAAGTCTTGAAATAATACAAAGAAAGCTATGGCAGAGAAAGCGATGATCCAAAAATTCAAAAATTCAAAAAGTTCAAATAATTTTAATTTTTCCATAGTGCCTGTTTCATCTTTAGCTAATATATTACCCATGGTAGCTTTTATCTGATTAAATACTAAAGATATGATTGATGTTATATGTGTTACCACCAATAAGTAATTAGAATAAATACCTACTACAGCAGTTCCGACAAAAATAGAAATAAAAATGTTGTCCGTATTGTTTTGTAAAGTTGCACAAAACCTATATATAAATAAAGATTTAATATTAATTATAATATTTGTCTTTTCATCTTTAGATATTTTATTTGCCTTTTCTTTTAAAAAAGGATAAATTTGTATTGCTTTTTTATTTAGTATAAAATTATTTAAAACAGATAATATTAATGCTGCAAGTAAATAGTAAATGTAATTTTTAAATATAATAAGAATGACTAATTGTACAATAAAGGTAATAATTCTAAAATAAAAACTAATTTTATTTATAACATATTGTTTTTGGTCTGCACTAATTAATATGGATCTATATACAAACAAATACGAAACTACTACGCTTAAAAGCGAAATCATATAATATACTTTGATATATGGAATATAAACATCCATATTTATTATATATTCTAAAAAAGGTAAAACACTTACACCCAAAGAAAAAACTACAATAGCTATCGCTAAATATATTTTTCTGAAAAACCAAACTAGATTTTTAATTTTTTCTGTGTCATCATCCGCAATCGGTTTGTACAAACTGTACATCATAGCAGTTGAGAGACCCAAATCTGCTAAAGATAAGACCCCTAATATATTAGAAAATAGACTATTTATTCCTAGGTAATATACGTCTAATATATGTAAAAAAATTATTCTGTTTACAAAACTAATGACCAGATTAAATATATTCAAAGAAACAGATGATATTATATTTTTATAAATTTTTTCTTTTCTACTTTTCATAACTAACCTTTAATTGATTTTTCCTTAATATTTTCCTTAAAAATTTATTATTTTTTAGTTTTTCATAGTTTTTCATAGTTTTTATTTTACGCTCTACTAAATTTTTAACAAAATAAATATTTCCAATAATTTGCACTTTAATGGATAATTTTCCACTTTCTTTTAATGTAATATATGAAGGTTGCAAATACTTTTCAAATCTATATCCAACTAAATGGATCATATATTTATCAATATTCTTACTTATATAATTCAAATCAAAAACTTGATTAAAATTTCCCAATTTATTCATTGCATATAAATCAATAATTGTTCTTTTGCATTTTTTGCAATTGCAGCAGTTTTTTTCTTCACTAATGCACACATTTAGATATTTTTGAGCCAAACTACTATCACTAATATACTTTGTTTTGCTGAATCTGTCCACTTCAGAACCCGTAGAGTAAAAGGAAATATTTTCTGTATTTAGACAACTTAATGTGAACCAATCATAATAACCTGTATAATCTTCCCTAAATTGAAATTCATCTAAAGCTGCCGCTGATGAATAATAATACACTGAAAATAGCTTTTGTAAAATCAATGGTATTGCAAGTGATCTAACTGTATGAGTTTTTGCATGACGCACATTTAAAAATTCATTAATGTTAGTATCTACTGCGACTAATGGTATGTTTACTTCTTTAGCACAAGGCTCCACTTCTGCCATTCTTTCAAAATATAATTTCCTCGCACTATCACCACCAAAGCTACCGGAAGCTCCTGCATTAAAAAATGTAAAGTGTGTAACATTATAGTTATTTGTAATTTTTTCGCTGTTTTTTAAAACCGTATAAAAAGAATCTACACCACAAGATAGTCCTGTTCCTACCGCATTTTCTGACTGCAAAATCGTATTATCCAAAGGTGCTATAATTGAAAAAGAAGAATATATATCTATATTATCTTCTATTATCGGTATAAAAAAATTAGTTAATTGATAATATAATTTTTCAGATATTGGATGCTCCGAAACAATATCTTGATTATTTTTCATGCAATGTAATAATAAATTTACAACTATACCATCAATTCGTTCTGTGCATAAGTATTTAGCAAATTTATTTTCTACTTCATACCATATAACTTCTTTAGATTTATTATCTAATGTTAAATCAAAATTTAATTTAGTATGCGTATTCGAGCTTGTTATATATGGTTTTGAAATATGTATCATTATATATCTCCTTATTATTTCAACTAATCTTTTATTGAATTTATAAATTTTTGCAACTCAACATATGTGCTATTTGCATATTCCTCTTTTTCAAGAACAGAATAATTTTCTTCTATTGCTTTTTCCATCATATCAACTATGTATTTTGCATTAAACATATCACGAGTGATAAATCGTTCTGGAGATCCTATGCTTTCGCCGAACATTTTTTGTTTATTGTTCCACACTAGCCCTACAGTCGGAACATTATAAGCATATGAAACTATACTTGCATGTAGCCTGCAGACAATAGTCGCATCATAACTGCAAATTAAATTTACTAAATCAGTATTTTTAAGTGGTCGTTCCTTTAATTTGCTTTTTGGCAAATTGCAATACTCTATAATTTCGCTTGCAAACTGTTGGTCTGCTCCTAAACCATTTGTAAACATTTCCCAATCATAGTTTCTTTTTTGCAATTCTGTTATGACTTCATTCCACAAAACTATTTGCTCTTCTGGTGAAAAATCAACGCCATAATCTAAGAATAAACTTTTCCTAGTAACACCAAGGCCTATTACTTTTTTAGGGTTATTAATTACTCTTTTTTGATTAACAACCTTATTATATGAGCAAGCCGGATCTGCAACTTTTTTCACTATAAGATCCTTGCGCACCTTATAGTTTTTCTTCAAACATTCAATGTCATCTCTAGTTGTTATGACCTTTACGCAATTTCTATTTATTGCTTTTTTGAGCATTTGACATTCATTATTTTTGACGTCATAACCTTCAACACCTGCTGCCGAAATCATCACAGGTATGTTCATATCTTCAGCTACATTTGTAAAACCATCAATAAAAAAATGGCATTGTTGCTGTTTATATTTTATAAGTCCACCACCAGCAAAAATAATACATTTTGTTTTTTTATTATATATATTCTTTGCAGTGTTTTTTATTTTAGCAATAGTATTTTTTTGTATCAACGAATTTCTATTTTTTCTGCCTATGATGAATCTTAAACCTCTCACATGCAACAATTTTGATATAAACTTTAAAAAAACTCTATATATCTTTTGGCCAACGCTAATTGAACAATCTAGTTCATTTCCCGTCATGTCAATTACTCTTAGTTCCGTGTTTTCTGGTATATTATTTTTCAAATATTCGCTCATACATTCACAAATAACCTGATCTCCTAAATTGTGATCATTTTTCAATGCTAGCAAAATTATATTATCTTTCATTAAGTGTTGTTATTCTCCTTCATAATTTCGCACAAATTAGTAAACATTTGCTCTAAATTTGTGCTAGATTCCCAACCTAAACTTCTTATTTTCTGTGTATCTAAATTCATATGCAATGTATTTGCATACCCTAATTTACTAATATCTTCAGCAATTTCAAAGTTTACTGAAATTTTGTTGTTCGTACATTTTTCAGCCACCAAACTTGCCATTTCATATATAGAACAATATGTTTCTTCATTTGCTACGTTATATGCTTGACCATTTTGTCCTTTTAATAATGCTATCAAAATAGCTCTAGCACAGTCAGACGTATATAAATAACTACGCTTAGTATCACCTTTAGTTTTCAAGGTAATATCTTTTTCTTCTATAGCACAACGAGCAAATTCGGCAAATACTCGACTATCTGCATAAGCAACACCTGCACCAAATGTTTGTGTAAGACGTAATACTTTGGTGGGTACATTTTTCTGATGATAATACGAATTACATATGCTTTCACACATACGTTTGCTTTCAGGGTATGATGCTCTTATATCCATAGTATTGATATCTGTACTATGATTTTCAGATATTTTATCATCATTATTCGGGGTACCGTATACCTCCATACTTGATAAGTATATGAAACTTTTAACATCTTTTTCAACGGCAAAATCTAAAATATTTTTAGTACCATTTATAGCTGTAAAAATAGTTTCTATAGGTTGTTCTACGAAAGCTTGGCTAGAGGTGACACTTGCACCATGTATAATATAATCTACTGTTTCATCATATTTTATTGGATCACATACATCACCAACTATAAAATTTAGATCGTCACTTAACACATCAGCATACATTTTTTTCGCCTTATCCATATCTCTAACTAAAGCTAATATAATTATGTTTTTTTCAGAGAAAATCAAGGAATTAATTAAAGTATATGCGATTAGCCCAGTAGCGCCTGTGATAAGAATAGTTTTGTTTTCGAGTAATTTAAAGTCGATATTTCTGTCATTCACAACATCTTTTAAGTCGGATGCAAATAGTTCATTTTTATTCATAATATAAACCTCTTAATCCAATCCATATATTTGCGAGTTCTCTTTTGTATCTAAAATTGCTCGCATTGTGTAATAGTCATCTGGCGTCGTGATTTTAATATTTTCATAAGGACCATCAACTATTGTAAGTTTATGCCCATAATATTTCATCATTGTGCAACAGTCAATAAAATCAGTTTTTTCTTCATTCAAAGCTTTTCTATGTGCCGAAATAATATCTTTAAGCCAAAAAGATTGTGGTGCTTTTGCAACTCTCGAATGCACTCTTGATGGTACAAAATCTATCGCATTATCATCATTAATTGATACTATTGTTTCTTTTACAATGCTTGTAGTAATTGCGGTATTATTTTCCTTTACGCACAATATATTTTCTGAAATCAACTTATTATTAATAAGAGGTCTAACCCCATCGTGTACAAGGACGATAGAGTCTTGACCACAAGCTAATTCTTCTGCTGCAAGCAAACCATTATATATTGATAGCTGTCCAGTAGTTGAGCCTTTGACTATTTTTTGAACCTTAGTAATGTTAAATTTCTTAAGTTCGCTTTTTAAGTGTTCAATCCAATCTTCTACACAAACTACAACTATCGCATCTATTTCAATATTATTCTCAAAGTATTCTATAGTGTGAATTATTATAGGTTTATTATGTATTTTCAAAAATTGCTTAGGTATTTCTCTAGAGTGCATTCTAGAGCCAACGCCACCCGCGAAGATTACTCCTATGTTCATTATTGGTTCTCCTCGCAATCGTTCTTTAACCAAGCTTGCAATTGGTGACCACCTACACGTTCGTTTTCAGGTGGTAGTTTCATATAATCTCCATACATAGCAGTTAAATATTCATCATAATATTTCATCCCACGAAACATATGACCCTCAAATTCCATCATCTCATATTCACTATATATTTTTTTATGGAAAAGTTCATCTAAACCTTTTCTCCCTCCTATAATGCTTCCGACATATTCTGATTCATCGAAATCAAATTTTATCGAATTATTAACAAAATTAAATAGCACGTCTTGTCCAAATATTTTTTTAAATAACTTTACACCCGGATATATAATATGTAATTTCACAAACTTTCTCAAATAATTTTTAGAATGTATTTTTTGCGGAATGCAATTAGACAAAAAGTAATATTTATCTCGCAAAAAAAGAAGTTTTTTTGCTTCTTTCTTGCTTTCCTCCAAACCAACCCCAAAACCATCTAATATAAAAATATCGATAAACAAATTATACTCTTTTAGATAATCTAAATATTGCTCAGTTGCAATGGTGTTACTATCTAAAATCTTTGAAAACAGAAAAAAATAATCATTATTATAACTTGACGTCATAACATCATATTCCGAATTATCTTTTCTCAATATTTCTAGTAATTGATTGTAATCTTTTCTAGGCATCGCAATATCTATATCATCATCCCATGGAATAAATCCTTTATGTCTAACAGCACCCAATAAAGTGCCTCCTGCTAAAAAGTATCTTAGATTATTCTTTTCGCATATTCTCGCAACATGTTTTAAAATTAATAATTCTCTTTCTTTAATTTGTTTTTGTGTAAGTTTTTTCATAGATTTTTCCTTGATATAATTATTTGTTTTTTATTTTAGCTAACTTCTAACCGAACGACAATCATTCTGTTTGATTCACTTCTACGAATGCGCCGGTATGATTATAGAAATCAACAGTTGAATTATTCATTCTCATTGGGTTTTAAATTTTCTATAAGTAAAATTGATAACGCGATAAAAACCCACATAATCAATAGATCTTGTGCATCCGAAGAACTTACAGATAGTATAACAAATGACATTGCGCAAAATAAAATTGCTACTAAATCACCAAGTTTATTATATGTTTTGAGCTTTAAGCAAGATTTAAAAGTTTCGAATATAAGTCTTAAGATTAAAAAAACTAGAACCAAAGCAGGTAATACTAAAAATATGCCCACATCAGACATAAATCTTAAAGGAAAGCAATGTAATGATATTTGTCCAGAGTTTCCCCACATAGGAATTATTCCAGCTTGAGCAGCCAAAGTTTCTGTGTTTCCAAGTCCTACCCCTAATCCGCAGCTATTAAAGAAAGTTTTGAATCCAAACTTTATCAGAGTTAATCGCACACCACCTGTGCTCTCAAGGTTCACTTCATTGTCTTCAGTTACAAATTTATCTGATAAAGAAACATTTTCTCCATAAACAAAAGGTTTACTTAAAAGTCCTTCAAGTTCTGTAAGCGTCTCCGATGAACTATCTGGCGAACTATCTGGCGAACTATCTTGTGAACTACTCGTTGAGTCTAATGAATTATGCTGATGTATTAAAACAGCGTTATGAATGTTAACGTAATATGTTTTGAACTTCGGAGAAAGTTCTAATGCAGTAAAAATTAGTAGAATGCAAATTGGAATAAATATAGCTTTTCTATTAAAAAACAGAAAATATAAAACAAGACCAAAAGAGTGTATAAATAATGTATAAATCACTAAATCCGTCAAATTACAACATGCAATATAAAATGTAATAGCATTTATAATAGTTAAATATGTATAGCAAATTTTTGGTTTTATATCAATTTTTTTATGTAAAATAAGAAGCAAGATAATCCACGTCAAAATTATAGTTAAGAAAGCCATTGAAGAAGCTAAATCATTTTGATTTGTAAAGCTTAATTTTGATACGTTCATATATTTCAAACTAAAAAGTTTGTATCGAGCAGAACCTTCGTTTGAAGAAAATATCCCAAAGAAAATAGTTTCGAATATTGCAAGAATTTGCATAACTATGAGCATACCACTCAAAAGTTTTATATTCTTTACAAAGTTTTTTGGTAGCAAATTTATAGCTAAAAAGCAAAAAAGCAAATCTAATGATAGATTAAAAAGTCTGTCAAATGTAAATCGAAAGTCTAAAGCTAAAAACAGAGAAATGAAACCGCCAAGCAAAAGACACACAAATAGTGCATATGTAGATAATATTATAGGTGAACGGTAGAATATATGTTCTTTGTCTTTTACCACTCTAACTATCCAAACAACAAATGTTATTGGCAATATAATTCTAAATAAATATAGTGTACCTAAGCCACTTATTGTAATAGGCAATAAAGATGCACCGAAAAAAGCTGAAATTATTGTGATATACCATAATATATCTAGTGTTTTAAATTTCTTAATTGCTAAATTTCTCATTTAAAATTTCCTCATATTTTCCTATAATTTGTCTTGCAACAATATCCTCACCATATTTTGCAAGACAATCTTCACTAATTTTTTTCGCTTTATAATTATCATAATTATCGTAGATATAGCACATTGCTTTGAAAATACTATCCACAGTATATTCTGATAGCGATAAACCGTTCGACTCGTCTATTATTTGATTATATTTTGAATTTTCCGTTGCAATAACAGGAAGTCCGCAAGCAAGAGCCTCGATATAAACAACTCCAAAAGTTTCATACTCAGACGGTAAACAAAAGCAGTGTGACTTGTTGTAATATTCAACTAATTTTGTATTTTGTACATATCCTAAAATCTCTACATTGCTTGTCAATTTTAGCTCTTTTATCAAGTCTATATATTCTTGCTCCAACACTCCTTTTCCTGCTATTAGAAGTTTAGAATTAGGGTATAAATCATTGAATTTTTTAAAAGCTTGTATCGTTAAATGATGGTTTTTATGTCTAACAAAGTTTCCAATTGATATGAACGTAAAGTCTTCATATTTTTCAAGGTTTTTATTAATAAAATGACTAGACACAATATTTGGTACAATCTCAACATCTTTATCGTAAAAAGATTTTATACTCTTACACAAATCTTTACTAACACAAATAACTTTATTAGATGCAATATATGCTCTACGAGCTAGTTTTTCTTTTTTAGGTGTACGATTTTGATTCAACACCCAAGTTGCATGCTCAGTAGTTAGTATAGGTATTTCTTCTTTTTGTGCTATCTTTGAAATACTATTTGCATATTGAAAATGAGCATGAATAATATCAGGTTTACCAAAGTTTTCAAGCACTGTTTTAAATCCTAATTTACACATGTGTTTACTTATAAAATCAAGCAAATAAGGAATTGGTCCGCAAGGAAATGAGGCAACAGTGACTGGCACGTCATCAATATTTTGCAAATATACTCCCCATTTTCTTTTTTGTCGAATGGAGCGCATATCTAAAGATAAAACTGCAACATCATGACCTTGCTTTTTGATAGCAAGTGCTTGAGCATGCACAAACTGACTAGCTATGAGTTTGTTATTATGTACATATATTCCGCACAACATTAAATTTTTCATTTATAATACTCCTAGTATAAAAATTACAACTATTTTGCAATATCATCAAAAATTTGAGAAAGATACATTTCATCTGTTATATCAGAAACAATATCCCCTCCAACAGCTTCGTTAGTATACTTATCTTGAATATTTATTTTATCTATTGTTTTTTTAAGAAACCATTCATACTCAATATCAACATGTCCCAAATCCAAAGCTTTGTATCCATATAAAGATAAATCATAGGCTAAAACTGTAGCTGTTGGACCTAATGCAATAATTATAAGATGTGATTTCTCGTATTTTTTAACTGTTTTCAATATTTCATCATAATCATCAAATGCGTCACACGCCTTGCAAAGTATTCTTTTTATACTTTTAACATTGCCAAGCAAATCATTTCCTACGCCTAAACGACTATATTTCCCCTCTACTATAATTACATCTTTATCTTGCCAAATTTGTTGCAACTTTTTAAATCTATTTTCTGCCAAGCTTTTATCCTTCAATCTAAAGTAAACTCTAGTAATATTAGTATCATTATACTTAATATTATAATTCAAAGTTTTTTTTATAAATTTATAATTTTCCAAAAAATACCTTGCCCAAAACATATGTTCGTATTTAATACTGTCACTACCATCTTTAAGCATACCAGGTATTGCAATCAAACACCTATAATTCTCGCATACAATAATTTCTGATAAGCGGGTTGCTAGCCTTTCATCATATTTTTGAAAACTAATACTATCTCCTTTGATAATTGAAAGTTCTCCATCACCATATCTTGCTATAGATTTATTCTCATTAATTAAAACATTTACTGTTTCATCAATATTTGTAATATTCAAGAAATGTTTAAATTTATAATTAACATATTTACATACAGGAGTAGACGCAATATAAAGTATTTTTCTTTTTAAATTTACTGGCACTGCTTTTTTAAAATATTTAAACATAATATTCTCCTCATTATTAATAAACTGAAATATTGGTTGTTGGAGTATAAAAAACTATTTATCATCTTAGTGTTATTGAAACAACTATTGATTATAGCATTCTTCACCTCACTATTCATTTTTGATTATTCTATCTACTAATAATAATCCCACCAAGTTCTGCATCATCGCCATCAAAAGCAACGATAACATCAACATATCCATCAGTCGCACTAGTCGTATCAAGGAACACAACCGTCTTGCCTTCATCTGTTACAGCAAATGCAACTTCATCTGTTGGAGATGTGATTTTAGATACATTTTCGCTTTCAATTATTATTTTGTATGTCGCATAATATGTATACGGCACTTTAATTCTAACTTTATTACCAGAATTTGTTATATTTTCCTTGATATCAAAATTAGTATTTGATGAAATTAACGCATCATAAGCTCCATTATCATTAATGCTCGTATCATACTGCGAATCGTAAATAACAGTATCAACATAATTCAAGAACTCTTCCGAAGTTTCAATATCCGCACTTGCTAAAATATTTCTTACGTACATCAATGAGTAATCATCTAAAGTAATTTGACTTATCGAACTTTTATTAGTTTCTCCTAGCTTAACAATTAAGTCGTTAATTATTTCTATATACTCATCTTTATATTGATAAAAATGCTCAACGTTACTTGCATCTTGAAGTGCTCCGATATATTGGTTAAACGCCATATTCCAAGTATCTGGGTCATATAACGAATAATCTATGTAATTTACAATCTGTTCGTAGCTTTTTTCGGGATAGAAATTTTCTACATAATATTTTGCAAGGTATAAGCTGATAGTATTCGATTTCGCTTTTTCTAGCGATGCAAGATATTTATTGCTTGTAGCTCTCATCGTCGCATCATCAATACCACTTGTTGCAAGCACATAACTCAATTTGTAGTCATTTTTCTCGTAAATGTCAATTGATGCATTAGTTGTAAGCGTGTTGAGAGTTACTGAGTTGCTGTTAATATTAACATTTGCTATTATATTTCCAGCTAAGAAAACTACAAATAGTGATATTGTCGATACCATTGAGATTAGTATTTTATCATTATATTTTGAAATTTTATTAATTTCTTTATCTGCAGTAGCCGAAATTAACGCAAAAACTATAAATGCAAACGGTACGAATTGTTCGATAGACATTGAAAACTCTGTAGCTCCGTGTACGACTATCATAGTTAGTGCACTGAAAAGCATAGGTGCCATCTCATTAGTTTTGCGAGATTTTATTAACACAAAAATACAAGATATGATTAAAGATACATATGCAACAAAGCCTATAATACCTCCGTCAACCATAGTTTGGATAAAATGGTTATGAGCGTATTTAGTTTCATATTGATATTTTTGAACACTTTGAACAGCGTTTTCAAAACCACCAAGACCATGTCCTAAAATTGGACTTTGAAGGAATAATGTCCATCCGTCTTTTACGTATTGAATACGAGTCATTAAGCTATAGTTTGTTCTGAGACCTTGCAGTCGTGAAGTAATATTATCTGGTAAATATTTATAAGATAAATTAACATATTCACTTCCGCTTTCACCAATAAATTCGATTTTATTTAGCATTAACGACTTATCTGAAACATTTTGTATTCTTATATAAACTTCTGCGTTATCTTCAGGTACAACAAAAGCAAGGGGCTCGTCTGCATTTTTCAAGTTTCTCTCATAAATAACCGATGTATTTGTGCCTAAAATAACTTGCTCTAAATTTTTGGTATATACTTGAAATCTAATTTCACTAGCATCATTTTCAAGTTCAACATCAATTTCATACTCGCCCGCTTCTAAGTAAACGGTTCTAGAGTAAATATCCGTAGTTGAAATTACTGAACTAGATGTTTTTGAAAATACAAAAAAACCTCCTACTATACTAACGATTATCATGATCACAAAAAAACCATATACTAATTTTTCATATTTCAACAAAACTTCAGTTAATCTACTGCAAATTATATTGTCAATAGCAAAAAATACCACACCTCCTGCAATTACCGCCACTAGCGGTAGTGGACTGCCTGAAGAAACATCTGATAAATAGTAAGAAACATATGTCCCCAAAGTAAGTATTACACCAACAATAGCAATTAGCGCAACTTGTATTACAATTAATAATCCATG
Organism: Clostridia bacterium; assembly: GCA_044426345.1. Lineage (GTDB taxonomy): Bacteria > Bacillota > Clostridia > Oscillospirales > Butyricicoccaceae > CAYJLC01. Next base: position 15,363 of record JAWXUP010000045.1, read on the forward strand.
TATTCTAGTTTCACCTTTTGCAAAAAATAAAAACGCCACAACAGATACTGCAAGCGAGAATGTGCCCCCCATACTAAATACTAGGAAAATTCCGTTTGCAAATAATATCATATATAGTGCTTGTATCGCTTTTGCCATTTTATTTTCAGCATTTAAATAAAGGTATAACGATAAAAATAGTGTTACACCCATAATAGTTGCAAACGCATTTGTGATACCATAAATACTAGAAATACGTTCTCCGTTAAAAGTTGCGTAATCTGTAACCATTCCGCCATAAAAGAAATTTTCAAACATCGGCTCGATTACGCCTAGTGATGCACCTTCTATGGATAAGAACGTGATAACTGCAGCAAGAGATGTTGTACACCATAATGTATTATTAAGTGTTATTTTGTCGCGTTTTGAATATATTATAAAAATAAATAGCGAAAATCCTATTAATATTTTTATATACTCATTTATTGCGAATTTTCCTGCGTTAGCATATAAAGTCGATATACCAAACCAAACTACGTAAAAGCTCATAGACATTGCAACAAGACTTGTTATTTTGAAGTTTTTTCTGCTTTTTATAGCAAAAAAAATTGCTCCTATTGTAAATGCTAAAGCTACTGTTCTGGTAAATATTGTAGCTGCAATAGTAAATTTTGCGAACGTTATGAACAGTACGATAGATATTATAACTGATATTGATATGGTATTTATGCCTTTTCCTTTTGCCATTATTTGCTCCTTATATTACTATGTAACTATGTTTATAGATAAAAATTTATTATCATAGCTACTCTTTTTAAGTCGAAAAACCACCTTCGAAATCTATGCTAGCACATTTCTCTAACGGCAAAGTAACCACTTTTTTCTCAAAACTTGATTTATATATTGCCAAAATTAATTCCACTGCACGTTTTCCAGCATAAGCGTCTATATATGGCGCTCTGTCATCTTTTATCGCAGAAACAAAATCTTTCCAAACAGAGGTATGACCGTTTCCATAAACATTCTCTGTCTTTTCTTCAAAGCCTGCTAGATTATCAGAGTTTTCTTCAAAATCCCATACATCAATCGAGTTTACCGACTTACCGCCAAGTTTTACAGTCCCTTTTTCACCAAAAACATACAGTGTTTCTTCTAAATTATGAGGATACACGTTTGTAGTGCCCTCGATAGTTGCAATTGCACCATTTTTAAACTTAACAATAGCAGTTCCCAAATCTTCACACTCTAAATAATCGTGGAAAACTTGACGCGTTACACCATAAACCTCATCTATTTCGTCACCCATAGTCCAACGCAGTAAATCAATTCCATGAATACATTGATTCATTAACGCTCCACCATCATCTGCCCAAGTACCACGCCAAGGTGCTTGCGTATAATATCCTTGATTTCTGTTCCATCTTACATGAACAGTCGCGTGTGACAATTTGCCAAACTCGTTATTTTCTAAAGCAGAACGCATTTTTTGAACCGAAATATTAAATCTGTTTTGGTGACAAGCACACACTTTTATATTTTTTTCGTTTGATAATGCAATTATTTTATCACAATCTTCGATACTCATTGTCATTGGTTTTTCGATAATTGTATGTATGCCTTGACCTATGCAGTATAAAGCGATTTCTGCGTGTTTTCCACTTTCTGTTGCAATAGATACAAAGTCAACTTTCTCGCTCTCAAGCATTACTTTATAATCTGTGTATCTCTTTATATCATTTGCTTGCAAATTATGTTTCGCAAGCAAAGTTTCCATATTTTGCTCTACTATATCACAAACAGCAACGATTTTTATATTATTTTCAATACACGCTTTTATGTGATTTGTCGAAATTCTACCTGAACCTATTAGTGCATAATTCATTTTGAAATCTCCTCGTATAATTTAAATAATTTTTGAGCTTCGTTATCCCAGTTGTATTCTTCTTTAATGGCACGTCTGCCATTTTGCCCCATTTCATAAGCTATTTCAGAATTGTCAATCAGATAGTTTATAGCATTGGCTATTGCATTTATGTCATCAGGCTTTACTAAAATCGCAAAATTATATTTATCATTCACTTTTCTTGCAAAACTATAATCAGACATAATAACTGGCATTCCCATCGACATATACTCATACACTTTTGTTGCAAAGTTATCATATGCATTATATTGACCAACATTTAAAATTGTACAAATACCTATTTTTGAATGTTTGTATATATCTAAAACTTGCGCTCTATTACAAAAACCTCTATAATCCACTTCCTTCCAACCATCTAACAACTCTAATTCTTGTTTAAAGCTTTCTGGTGCAAATTCACCCCCCAGTATTAAACTAGATTTTGCTTGTCCATTGGCTAAAATCAAATGTTTAATTCCTCTATTATAAGTAAGACTGCCTATATGGCATATTGTATTTCCATCTTTAATTAAATTCTTATCAAAAGCTTCATAAAGTTCATTAAGACTTACTTCATTTCCAACTGTTGCTATATTCTTACATTTACCTTCAAAAATATGTCTGCCATCTTTAAGACATGGAAATATCACTCCATCTATTTTTTTCAACACATAACTTTGATAAATATCAAATGTTTTTGCAACTAAATGTCTCATAATTTTAGGAATATAATATTTTTCGCACATAAGCATAACATAATCTTCGTGACTATCAAAAATAACTTTTTTACCTTTCTTCTTAAGTTTTAAAGCATAAGGTAAAAGTTCCGGATCGTGTATTTGATAAATATCGCAGTCAAGCTCTAATGCTTTTTTATAAATAATTTTTGTTGTAAGCGTCATACGCTTAACACGCCCACCTAAAATCTCTCCTACGCCAACAACGTGAACTCCATTTTCTTTTCGGCTTTCACCCTTTGCTACTAGATAAGTGTCGTATCCCGCTTTATCTAAGCTTAAACATTGCTTTTTGAAAATCCTAACATCTGTACTTTTGTGTGCTGATGTCATATGGCATACTTTAATCATTATAAAACCTCAATATTCACTCTATTTTCGATATTTTTCATAGCATTCTTACTATCAAAAACAGGAACTCCACCATTCGCTATTTTATTATAATCAACTGTTGTATGAGCGGTAGTGACTACGATAATATCAAAGTCTGATAAATTATCCAAGTTTTCTATACTTTTTCTAGCCACACCGTGATATTTGTAACTTGCAATATATGGATCAAAATATGAAATATCAGCCATTTCTTTTTCAAAATTCTCAATTACAGCAAGCGATGGACTTTCTCTATAATCATCAATATCTTGTTTATACGCCACACCACAAATCAAAACTTTTGCACCATTTAGTGGTTTTTTATTGCGATTTAAGATTTTTGAACAACGTTCCACTACGTACTCAGGCATATAATCATTAATCTCACCCGAAGTTTCAATTAATTTCATATGATAATTAAATTCTCTTGCCTTCCAAGACAAATAAAATGGATCAAGTGGAATGCAATGCCCACCCAGTCCTGGTCCTGGATAAAAAGCTTGAAAGCCATATGGTTTTGATTTTGCAGCATCTATTACTTCCCATACATTAATTCCCATACGGTTACAAATCAATGCCATTTCATTAGCCAAACCAATATTTATGTTACGATATGTATTTTCTAGGATTTTTTCCATTTCAGCAATTTTAGGTGAAGATACTTTATGAACATCTGAACTCAGCACAGCTTTATAAACTTCTGCGATTACATCCGTAGCATCTTTGCCTATTCCACCTACTACTTTAGGCGTATTTTTGGTTTTGTAAACCGCATTACCCGGGTCAACTCGTTCTGGAGAGTATCCTAAGTAAAAATCTTCGCCACATTTAAGACCTGATTTTTCTAGTATTGGCATTAAAAGTTCTTCTGTTGTTCCAGGATATGTTGTGCTTTCTAAAACTACCATAGTTTCAGGTTTTAAAAACTCTGCGATAGCCTCTGTACTTGATTTTACATAAGTAATATCTGGTTGTTTAAAACTATCTAGTGGAGTAGGAACGCAAATTGCAATAAAATCAACATCTTTTACAAATGAAAAATCCGTTGTTGCTTTAAGCAATCCACTATCAACAACTTCTTTCAAATCATCTTCAATGACATCTCCGATGTAGTTATGTCCTTCATTTACCATTTGCACCTTGGTTTCTTGAACATCAAAACCAATTGTTTTAAAACCTGCTTTTGCTTTTTCAACTGCAAGCGGTAAACCTACGTATCCAAGACCCACTACACCAATAGTAAGAGTTCTGTCCTGTATTTTTTTTAGTAATTTTTGTTTCATAACATTTCTCCCTAAATTCATCATTTTGCCAAGACTATGCCATCAGCTTGAATATACTTACTATTACATTCACTACAAGTTGCCTTTTCATTTGAAAAATTCAAATTATTCCCGCATTTACATACAAAACCTTTTATTCGAGCTGGGTTTCCAACCATAAGTGCAAAATCTGGCACATCTTTAGTAACCACTGCACCAGCGCCTATAAAAGCATATTCGCCAATATTATATCCACAAACAATTGTAGCATTTGCACCAATTGAGGCACCTTTTTTTATAATTGTTGTTCTAAATTCATCTTGTCTTTTTATAAATGCTCGTGGATTTATTACATTTGTAAAAACACAAGACGGGCCTAAAAACACATCATCTTCAACAATAACACCTGTGTAAACCGAAACATTATTTTGAATTTTAACACCATTGCCAAGTTTAACCTTAGGAGAAATCACAACATTTTGACCTATGTTGCAATTTTCTCCTATAATACAATCGTTCATAATATGACTGAAGTGCCATATTTTGGTTCCTTTTCCTATTTGAGAATTTTCACCAACATAACTACTTTCGTGTATAAAATATTCCACTAAATCGCCTCCAAAACAGTCTTAATCACCAAATCTTGCTCCTCGTCACTCATATAAGGATGCATAGGCAAACTAAAAGTTCTATCGCAATAGCTAAGTGAATTTGTAAAATCTGCATCGCTATAAATATTACCTTCAAACACCTCAAGCACATGCTGTGGAAGAGGATAGTACACCATATTTGGTATACTTTTTTCACTTAAATGCTTAATAATCTTCTCTCTTTGCACTTTGTTTTCAGCAAGTAATGCATATTGAGCATAAATCGACATTGAATTTTCTTCTACAAACGGTGTAACAAAGTGATTTTTGAATGCTTCATTATACTTATTTGCAACTTTTTGTCTTGCTTCAGTTTCAAAATCAACAAGAGCTTTTAGCTTAACTTTTAAAATCGCTGCTTGAATTGTATCAAGTCTTGAATTTACACCAACACGAATATTTTCATATTTTGATGCACCTTTGCCATGTACGCGAATAGATTTAATAACATCTGCAATTTTGTCGTCATTTGTAAAAATCGCACCACCATCACCATAGCAACCTAATGGTTTCGCTGGAAAAAACGAAGTTGTTGCGATATCACCAAAACTACAGCATTTTTTACCGTTATACACTGCTCCAAAACTTTGTGCAGCATCTTCAATAAGCAGCAAATCATATTTATCGCAAACTTGTTTTATCTCATAATAATCTGCAGGATTACCCAAAATATCAACAGCTACAACAGCGCGTGGTTTATGGATTCCCTTTGAAATTACATTTTGAATTTGCTTTTCTAGCACCTCAGGGCATAAATTATATGTATCCCTTCTTACATCACAAAAAACTGGAGTAGCGCCTAACATTAAAGCTGGCTCTACACTTGCGATAAAGGTTATATCTGGGCAAAAAATCGCATCACCTTGACCGATATCGTATGCCATATA
>JAWXUP010000149.1:0-3276 GCA_044426345.1 Clostridia bacterium
TTCTGCCCCTGCCATTTTGGCCCATTAGCTCAGTTGGTTAGAGCGCTAGCCTGTCACGCTAGAGGTCGTCGGTTCGAGCCCGATATGGGTCGCCAAAAAAACGTCTTAACTATTGTTAAGACGTTTTTTTCTTGCATTAATATATATTATTTATGTATATTTTGGAACTTTTTTGAAAACTTTATGTCTAAATAATAAAGAATTAGTATATATAAATGCAAATTTATGAGAATATCAACAGTTTTTGAACTTTATGTTGACAATAATTTATTGGATACGATTAAAAACGTTAATTTCCTAAAATCGTGATTGTAGACTGCCAGGAAAAGTTTCAAAATAGTGAATTACATGGGGAGGTATATACAATCTTGATGTCACCGTCAATGAAAATAGTGAATTTTTTATCATACTATTACAGTATATAGATTGTATTTTAGAGGGAGAGAAAAGCAGATGAACAAAAATATATCATACATTCTAATTGTAATTCTAGGAGTATCACAATTTTTTACATTTAGGGAAGTAAGAAATCTTGAAAATCAAATTTTTAGTTATCAAAATAAATTATATAGCTTACAGAACTCAGTGAATAGTCAAATCAATGATATTTATAATAATGTAGACAATAAGCTCGATCAGCAAGATAGTATAATTTTTAACTCAAATACGGAGTTTGGGGAATTTGATATTGAGACATTAACTGTTCCTGTTACCTTTATAGTCGAACCTAAACAGATATATGAAGAAACTGAGGTTTATTTAAAGGTTGATGACGAAATCATTATATTAGAAAAAGATATGTCAACATTTATGGCTACGCATACATTTCACTTGTCAGATATTGAAATTTCTCCTAAAATTATAATAGAAAATGATGGATTACAAAGCTTAACACAAGATGAAGGACTTCATATTTTTAGCTTGGTAGATGAAATTATTCCAAGATTATATCCAGTGTCGCCATTTGGTTTTTCAGTTATAGCGAAAGCTGATTCAGATATCATAGAATACCAATCAAGTGGAGAATTATATATAGATGGAAATTATGCTGATTTTGAAACCGTAAAATATGTGGCTTACGTCGATGAGATAAAAGTAAGTGAAACAGAAATAGAACTTACTATGTTTGCTAATGGGAATCCAATTTTGCCTGAATATAAAACTTTTGAACTAACACAAGGTCAAACATTGAAAACTTACATCGTAGCTTGGGATAATTTGGGTTTAACACACGAATATCCGATAGACCATTATGTAGCAGGAAGCAATGAGAAGAGAGAGTACTATTACGATGTGGTTAAAATTACATCTCAAGATGGTAGAGTGATTTTTGACAACACACCAACTAAAAAAGAGAAATATGAAGTAACCTACAGTTAATTAGCTTTCTTACACACCCAAAGAGGTTACAAAAAAATAAAAATAAGAAGAACCACTTGGGTAAAAGTGGTTCTTCTTACACATATATTAAAAAAAGAGGGAAAAGGATGAGCATACTATAAGGACTGTTGTCCGTTTGTTGTTTCTTAACTTGTTTATATTATAATATATAAAAGTGAACTTACACACTGTTTTTTGTAAAAATTTTTTTAACTTATTTAAGATTGACAGTGAACAGAGATTATGTTAAAATAAGTGAGTACTATTTTGTGCTGACGTAGCTCAGTTGGTAGAGCACTACATTGGTAGTGTAGAGGTCGGCAGTTCGATTCTGCTCGTCAGCTCCAGTCAATCAGTCGGTCGGTCGAGAGGCGCTCGACACCGCAATTAAACGACTTAGCGTTTTGCTGGGTCGTTTTTTAATACCATCAATCAAATTGATAGAAAAAATCATTGCTATATAAGATGCAACTATTCTCAGCGAAGATATATAAATTATGAACTAACATTGATTATCGTCAGTTTGGATTGGTATCTATATTCTATCACTATAAGTAAAAGGAGAAAATTATGAAAAAATTTATCTTACCTGTAATAGCTAATATAATAATCTTAGCTGTACTTCCGTTTTCGTTTGATTTTTTAGATGAAGGAACTGCTAAATCTGCATGGATTGGAATGATGGTTGTCGGAAATTCAGTTTATTTTTTCGTTCAAGGACAATTTTATTCTACAAAATATAAACAAGGCTGGATTTTGATATTAATTAATTTGATTTCAACATTATTGTATATGTATATTTTTATTACGCAAATAGTTTGGCTGTACATAGCTTTTTATACCGTGATGATGGCTCTAGGTATGCGAGTTGGAAGCAATAAACGAAAACTTATTGAGTTTCGTAATAAAGATTTGTAAATATAATGCTTTATTTTGAATAAATAACCTCTTATTTTTATATTACAAATGGGTATGTGAATATAACAAAAAAATTCGCCTATACTATATTGTAGAGGTGAATTATGATAAAATTACAAAATATAACCAAAAGATACGGAGATGTTATTCCACTTAATGATGTGAATGTGGTAATTCCAGATGGGCAGTTTGTGTCAATTGTTGGTACGTCTGGCAGCGGAAAAACTACACTTATGAATATCTTAGGTACGCTTGATATGCCAACGGTAGGAGATTATTTTTTAGATGGCATATACATTAATAAAGCATCTTCTCGCGAACTTTCGGCAATACGCAATCAAAAAATAGGCTTTATATTTCAAAACTTTAACCTAATATCTAAACTTTCAGCTTTTGAAAATGTAGAACTACCACTTATTTTCGCAGGCATAGACAAACCAAAACGCCGTGTAATTTGTGAAGTAGCATTAGAAAAAGTTGGACTCTCACATAGGATAAATCACAAACCAACCGAAATGTCTGGTGGACAACAACAAAGAGTGGCTATAGCGCGTGCAATTGCAATGTCTCCACCCATTATTTTGGCAGATGAACCGACTGGTAATTTAGACCCAAATTCTTCAGCTGAAATTCTCGAGATTTTGAAAAACTTAAATTTAGATGGAAGATTAATTGTATTAATAACGCACGATATGGAGGTTGCAAATAACGCACAACGTATTATCTCTATCGAAGGAGGTAAAATTATTAGCGATAAAATGAAAAGCATCTAATTTGTTTGTTATTTTATAGTAAAAACACGCATAAAAAACACTTGAAAAATAATTAAAAAAACTTTAAAAAAAGGCTTGACAATTGGCTTTAGATGAAGTATACTATATATACGCGTTAAAGCGAAATATGCGATGAAGCTGGAGATTGCTAGGAAACTAGGTCACTTCGGTGGAGTATGTCCGTAAATCGGGCGGTCGAGAATGT
>JAWXUP010000046.1:0-20866 GCA_044426345.1 Clostridia bacterium
CCTCTACCACTTACAGCTAGTGCTACCTTTTTTCTCGGCAGTCGCTCGCCGCGTGGCTGATACTTTGGGACGTCCCAAAGTATCCAAAAGACGAAAACTTTGGCGAAAGTTTTATCAAATGGGGCGTATATTGTTGTATGTTCCACGTAATTCGGCATCCGTTCGCCTAACCACTCGTACTCCAGCTCGCTATCGCTTATGCGATGGAAGTAATAAATTTTCACGACCATTAAGTTGCCTATTGCAGTGCTAGAACTTACGTTATGCGTTGTTCGCAATAATTGGTTTTGTGCAACTTTTTTTAGCTTGGTACTTTTTCGACAGCAAGAATTATAGGTTGCATTATATTATTTTATATATAAAGATACCTGTAAGATAGAGGAAAGGTAACTTTCGAGACGTAAGTTAAAAAATTAAATTCTAGATTGATTTTATTGGTTTAGTGTGTTAGAATAATACTATGTTTTGTGTTTAAATTTAATATAACGAGGGTTTATTATGAAAACCATTTTATTTTTAGCAGTAATATTTTTCTCGAATGCCATTCAAGCAGTTACAGGCTTTGCCGGAACTGTTTTAGCTATGCCACCTTCAATTCTACTTGTTGGAATAGATGATGCCAAGGTTATTTTATCTTTTATGGCTTTTCTATCGTGTCTTATAATTTCAATTCAAAACAGAGAATATATAGATAAAAAAGAAGTTACAAAAATGTCTTCGTTTATGCTTATCGGTATGCTGGTTGGCATATACATATATTCTATAATATCAGCCGATATGCTCTTGCCGATTTATGGCGTAATAGTTATCGCAATTGGCGCAAAAAATTTGATTTTCAAAAAAGAATTTAAATTAAATCAAATGTGTTTAATAATAGTACTGCTTTTAGCGGGAATTATACACGGAATGTTCGTATCTGGTGGTGCTTTGCTAGTAGTTTACGCAGTTGCAACACTTAAAGATAAAAACGTTTTCCGTGCTACTATAGCCCCAGTTTGGGTTGTATTAAACACTATTTTATTTGTGGGATACATATACAATGGACTGGTTACAAAATCTTGCATATTATTAATTCTTGCTAGCATAATTCCACTTTTTATAGCAACATCTTTTGGAAATTATCTTCAAAAAAAGATAAAACAAGAGTATTTTTTAAAATTAACATATGTTTTGCTTATAATTTCGGGAATTTCAATTTTATAAGGAGTTTTTATGGCTATCATATTAAAAGAGGTTTTGACAAAATTAGTCAACATTAAAATTGAAGATTTTTACGGTGAAAGTGGCTCTGTTAATGCAGTAACTTGGGTTCATATGGTTGAAAGCGTTGAAATTGCAAGCTTTATAACTCACGGCGAGTTGGTTTTTTTGACAGGTATTGCATTAAGCGAACAAAATAAGCTTATCGACATAGTGAAAGCAGTCTACGAAAAAAATGCATCTGGAATTATCGTGAATTTAGGACCATACATTGACGGTGTTTCAAAAGAAGTTATTGATTTTGCAAATAAACATAATTTTCCAGTTATAACAGTTCCTTGGAGCGTTAATATGGCAAATATTATGCGATTTATAAGCTTTGAAATCACAAATCAGCGTCTAAAGGAGATGGAATTCGATGTTGCAGTTAAAAATTTGATTTTAACTCCACAAAATAAGGATTCGTATTTAAATCAGGTAAATAGCAAATCTATAGACATAAATTCTTCTGTAAATTGCATATTAATCTCGATAGAAACACTTACAGAAATCGAATTGAACAAGATTGTTTTTCTGCTAAAACCAAGTCTTGCATTTAACTTTAATAATGTAGCATTTATTACAATTTTCTCAAAACCGATACTGGTGTTATTAAATTCAACACGTGAGCAAATTCTTGATATTACAAATTTCTGCAAAAATGAAATTGCACGTCTTACAAATAAGAAATCTAAATATTTCATTGGTAAAAAACAGGTCGGGATTGAAAATTTACATAAAAGTTATAAATCAACAATTAAAATTTGTAGAATACAATGCCTGGAAGACGTACTTTTTTATGATGAACTCGGTATTTATAAGTTGCTTGCTGAAATTGAAGACAAAGATATTGTAAGTGATTTTTTACAGGAGACACTGAAACCAGTCATAGATTATGACAATATAAACAAAAGCGACCTTATGATAATAATGCAAAAATACATCGCATATGACGGTAGTGTAAAAGCTGTTTCAGACGAACTTTTTATACACAGAAACACCGTAAATTACAAACTTTCTAAAATTTCTGAATTGCTTGATTGCAATTTATCCGAACAAAAAATAAGAACGAAACTATCAGTTGCCCTTGCTTTGAAAGATTTAATGCCTGATACTTTGTGCTGAAGCACGAAAAAAATTGTGTTTTGTACCATTGTATAGTGGTTTTGCTTGTGTTATAATTCATTCATAAACACAAACAAAATAAAATTAAATTTAAAAAAGCAATGAGGCTTAGACGTATAATGATACGTTTAAGCCTCTATTTTTTTGGGAGGAATTACAAATGAGTAAACTTACAGGACAAGAAATTAGCACAATGCATAGCGAATACGTAATGCAATCTTGGAGTAAATCTGGAGCACCAGCTATTCCAGTTGAAAAAGCAGAAGGTATTTATTTTTGGGATTACGATGGTAAAAAATATGCTGATATGTCATCACTTTTAGTATGTTCAAACTTAGGACATCAAAACCAAGCTATCGTTGATGCTATTAAAGAACAAGCTGATAAAATGTGCTTTATGGCTCCAGCTTACGCATCAGAACCAAAATCAAAACTTGCAAAAATGTTAGTTGAATGTGCTGGAGCTGATACATATAAAAGAGTATTTTTCACAAATGGTGGTGCTGAATCAAACGAAAACGCTATCAAAATGGCTCGTATGGTTACAGGACGTACTAAAATTTTCTCAGGATACAGAAGTTATCACGGTGCTACTTTAGGTGCATCAAACGCATCTGGTGACTGGAGAAGATTTGCTGCTGAAATCGGTGGTGCAAACGGATTTATCCACTTTATGAACCCACAAGTTTACCGTGATGGTTACACAATGGGTGAAAACGATAAAGAACTTACTGCAAAAGCACTTGCAGATTTAGAATTACAACTTCGTTATGAAGGAGCTACAAATGTTGCTGCTATCATTTTAGAACCAATCATCGGTGCAAACGGTGTTATCTTACCACCAGAAGGTTACCTTGAAGGCGTTCGTGCTTTATGTGATAAATACGGTATCTTAATGATTTGCGACGAAGTAATGTCTGGTTTCTTTAGAGCTGGTAAATGGTTTGCTTGGCAAAATTACGATTTCAAACCTGATATGATGACTTTCGCAAAAGGTGTAACTTGTGGTTATGTTCAATTAGGTGGCGTTATCGTTAACGAAAAAGTAGCAAGCTATTTCGAAGAAAATGTATTACAATGTGGTCTTACATATTCTGGTCATACTTTAGCTTGTGCTGCTGGTATTGCATCTGTAAACTATTATATTGAAAACGATATGGAAGCTCACGTAGAAAAAATGAGTGCTATATTAAAAGCATTTATGGACGAAATGGTTGTAAAACACAAATGCGTAGGCGAGGCTCGTTGTAAAGGTTTATTCGCTGCATTTGATATTGTGAAAAATAAAGAAACTCGCGAACCAATGCAAGAATACGGTATCCCAGGACCTGTAATGCCTTGGATTTTCGCAGAACTTAAAAAACGTGGATTTTCAACATTCGGACGTGAAAACTTCCTATCAATCTGCCCACCACTTATCATAACTGAAGAAGAACTTAACGAATATCTTCCAATGTTAGATGAAGTTTTAACTATGGTAGACGAAAAACACTGCGATTAAGGAGGATAATATGGCTAATTGGCTTTATACACAGCCTGTCGATATTATTTTCGGCGAAGGCGAGATTTTAAAAATAAACGAACTAGCTTTAAAGCTTAACGTTTCAAACGGAATGTTAGTGTCAGACCCATTTTTCGCACAAAATGGGCTGGCAGATAAAATAATCGAAATGGCACAAGGTGTTGTATCTACAGTATTCAGTGACGTTTCACCAAACCCAGACGTATCAGAAGTTGATGCTTGCGCTAGCGTTATTCGTGATAAAAAAATCGATTTCGTGATTGCATTAGGTGGTGGTAGTGCTTTGGATTTAGCAAAAGCTGCAGCTACGGTTTGCTTGACAGATAATTCAATCAAGGAATATCACGGTACTGGCGTTGCAGTTCCACAGGAGCATTTACCAATTATCGCAGTTCCAACAACTGCAGGTACTGGCTCTGAAGTTACTTGTGTATCGGTGTTAACTGACCATTCTAACGGTAAAAAATCACCAATTGTATCAGATGGATTTTACCCAACTTATGCAATTATCGACCCAAAACTTACATATACAATGCCACCATATATCACAGCAAGCACTGGTATTGACGTATTATCACACGCTCTTGAAGGTTACTGGAGCAAAGGAAATCAGCCTATTTGTGATGCGCTTGCAGTCTATGCTCTAAAACTTGTTTTTGAGTATTTACCAAAAGCATATGAAAATGGTCAAGACAGCGAGGCACGTGCAAAAATGTGTGAGGCATCTTTAATTGCAGGACTTGCTTTTACACTACCAAAAACAACATCATCTCACGCGTGTTCGTTTCCACTAACCAATATTTACAAAATCCCACACGGTGAGGCTTGTGGCTTAACTCTTGATTATTTTGCGAGAATTAATGACATACCTCGAGTTCAAAAATTAGCTAGTGAACTTGGTTTTGTTGATGTGAATACGATGGCAGATGCTATTTTGAATTTAAAACAGAAACTTAATTTACGCACTAATTTGCGTGACTTTAACTTAACTGATGCACAAGTAGATGAGCTTGTAAAAATCAGTCGTCACCCAAATTTATATAACAATCCGGTGGAAATCACTGACGAAATACTTTATGAAATGTATAATTTTATGAGGTAACACACTAAGGAGGAAATTTTATGGACGCAACCATGATGGCGCTTAGTCTTGCAGGTTTAATGACTTGTATAGGTATGGCGCTAAGAACAAAATCGAAAAAACTCGGCAAACTTTTAATTCCAGTTAACGTTATAGCTGGTATAATCGGTCTTATTTATATGAATACATTAAATGATACCATAACATCAATGGTTACTGTTGATCATTTCAATGCAATTGTAAGCCAAATGTTTACGTTTTCATTTATTTCAATAGGACTTGCGAGCGTTAAAGACAAAAAACCAAAAAATAAAGAAGAGAAACAATCTGGTGGTGCTTCGATTACAAAAGGTTCTCTTGGTATGGGATTACAATGGAGCTTGTTATTCGGATTAACTGGTGTAATCGGCGTTCTTATTATTTCGGCAATTGGTCAATTTTTTGGAATGGATCCAATGTACGGTATTTTAATTCCTTATGCTTTCTGTCAAGGACCAGGTCAAGCAGCAAATATGGGTTTAATTTTCGAACAACTATACGGAATGGAAAATGCACAAATGGTTGGTACAACTTTTGCAGTTGTTGGCTTCGTTGCAGCATTTGCTATCGGTGTTCCTATTGCAAAATATGGACTTAGAAAAAAACTTCAAGTTTCTAATGCAAAAATCAGCCCTACAGTTGAAAGAGGTTATTTCAATCTAGAAGAACAACGTGAATCAATGGGTAAAGTTACAACTCACAGTGGTAACATCGAAACTCTATCAATTCATGTAGCGCTTATGGGCGTATGTTACCTTATTTCTGTAGTTCTTGCAAAACTTATAACTTTTGTTCCAGTACTAGGTGCTTCGTTTGGTAGTATGCTATTTTTATGGGGTATGTTAGGTGGTTCGATGGTTAAAGGATTCCTAGGAAAAATCGGCTATGGACATCTTTTGAATCAAACATTACAAAATAAAATCACAGGTTGGACATCAGATTTCTTGGTTGTATGTGCATTTATGGCTATTAAAGTTTCAGTAATTGGAGCATGGATTGTTCCAATCGTTATAGAAAGTATTATTGTTTCAATTATCACAGTAGTTATTTGTTTCTACTTCACATCAAGACTTGGTAGTGACCATGACTTCGAACGTTCTCTTGGTATGTATGGTATGTGCACAGGTACAACTCCGAGTGGTATCGCTCTTGTTCGTATCGTTGACCCAAAACTTCAAACTCCAACAGCAACAGAACTTGGTATGACAAACTTATTTATGTTGTTCGTAATGCCAGTTACAATTTCTGTTACATTTATGGGGACAGGTTCTATTAGCTTAAACACTACGTTGCTTTTAATTATGGCATTCGTAATATGTTACGTAGTACTTATTAAAGTGTTTAGAACTTGGAACAAACCTACATTTAATTTGAAAAAAGGTATTAAATACAGCGTATCAGAAGATGATTCTACAGGAGTTGCTGGTGCATTTGTTCAAGGTATGTTAAGATATCAAGATGTTGAAACTTCAGGCACAGTACAATAATTTATAAATTCACTAAAAATGGACATAATGAAATGAAAGAAGAGGTAATTAATATGAAAATGGTAATGGCTATAGTAAGACCAAACAGTACTTTTGCAGTAAGCGAGGCACTTGCTGATGCTGGATTTTTCGCATCAACTAAATGGAGCGTTTCTGGTCGTGGCAAACAACGTGGTATCCAAGTTGGCGATGTGATTTACGATGAAATGGCAAAAAACGTTTTAATGGTAATTTGCGACGATGCTGATAAAAATAAAGTTATTGATGTAATTATGGAAACAGCAGTAACAGGCGATAGTGGTCACGCTGGTGATGGTAAAATTTTCGTACTACCTGTAGAAGAAAGCTATACAATTAGCGAACAAGCAAAAGACGAAGAATAGGAGATTTGTATGGGTAAACTTTATTATAACGGCAATATTATCACAATGGAAAGCATAGATGACAGTCCTCAAGCGATTTTGGTAGAAGACGGAATTATCTGTAAAGTTGGCTCATTAGAATACGTTAAGAGCTTTGCAAATGACACTACTGAAATGGTAGACTTAGACGGAAAAACATTAATGCCAGCGTTTATTGATGGTCACGGACATATTTCAATGTATGGTCAAATGATTAATGCGTGTAATTTGAGTGAATGTGAAACTTTCGAAGAAATTATCGTAGCTTTTAACAAATATGTCGAAGCATATGATGGCGAATTTACGCCAGATGATATAATTTTCGGTTTTGGATATGATCACAACTTTTTGCCAGATGGAAAACACCCAACAAAAGAATATCTAAATCAAGTATCTACAACTGTTCCTGTTTATGCAATGCATACTTCTGGTCATATGGGTTGTGCGAATGATAAATTACTTGAAGTTGCAGGCATAACAGCTCAAACAGAAGACCCAAAAGGTGGTATGATAGGGCGAGTTGAAGGCTCTAGCGAACCTAATGGTTATCTTGAAGAAAATGCAATGTTTGGCACTATGGGAATTATGAGACAACGTATTAAATACGATGTTGTTGAAAGTATGAAAAAAGCTCAAGAAGTATATATGAAAAATGGTATCACAACTGCTCAAGACGGTGCAACTTCTGATGATAACTTAAAAATGTTTGATATGCTTGCAAAACAAGAAAAATTAGTGCTAGATGTTGTTGCATATCCTATGATTGTCGGAGGCGTAGTTGGTTCTGCTGGTGATTCTTTTGTAGAATATTCTGAATATGCTAATAAATACAGCAATCGTTTTAAACTTGGTGGATATAAAGCAGTGCTTGATGGTTCGCCTCAAGGGAAATCAGCGTGGCTTACAGAACCATATGAAGGAACAGATGGTTATTGTTCATATTCTTGGTTTACAGAACCTCAAGTTGAAGGATTTATGGCGAAAGCTATTAAAGAAAACCAACAAATCTTGGTTCACTGTAACGGAGATGCTGCTGGTGACCAATTTTTAAGAAATTACGTTAAAGCTTATCACAAAAGCGAAAATCCGAACAAAGCAAACTTGCGTCCTGTTATGATTCACTGTCAAACAGCACGTGAAGACCAACTTGATATTATGGAAAAATATGATATGATTCCATCAATTTTCACAGGTCACGTTTACTATTGGGGCGATGTTCACGTGAAAAATCTTGGTAAACATCGTGGTGAAAACGTAAGTCCAGTTCAGCGTTCGTTCGATAGAGGACTTGTTGTGAATTTCCATCAAGACCCACCTATTACAAATCCAAAACCACTATTTTCGGTGTGGGCTGCAGTTAATCGTATAACTCGTGGTGGCAAATTAATAGGCGAAAAACAACGTTGTAGCGTATATGATGGACTAAAAGCTATTACAATTAACGGTGCGTATTCTTATTTTGAAGAAGATTCAAAAGGTAGTATCAAAGAAGGGAAACGTGCAGATTTAGTAATTTTAGACCAAAACCCACTTACAATTGACACTATGTTGATTAAAGATATCGCAATCTTAGAAACTATAAAAGATGGCGTGTCTTATGCTTGGTAAAAATATCGCACAAAACAAATAATATTTGTCAAGTTTTTTAAAAACTTGCTCTATCCAAACGAGTAGGTTGGTCGCTATCGCAAATAGCGAAACACTCCTTTTTCATCGAATTTTATATGATTTTACGGACGAACATTGTTCGCCTTTACAAATTCGGTGGAAATCCAAAATTGTGACGCAGTCACCAAAACAATAAATTTGTACAAAATGACGAAATACTAATTTAAAAATATAGTTTCTCGACAAACTAAAACGGCTATGATTTCTAAAATCATAGCCGTTTTTATATTGTATTAATATTGAAAGCGATAACCTACACCACGAACGGTTAAAATATATTTTGGAGATTTTGCATCGTCCTCGATTTTATTTCTTAGGCGATTTATATACACCATAATCGTGTTATCATCAACAATTACAGTATTTCCCCAAACGTGTTCATATATCATTTCTTTGGTGAAAACTTGGTTCGGATTTTTCAAAAATAGCAAAATTAAGTTATTTTCTTTGCTCGATAGGTCGATTTCTTTATCGTTTTTGTAAAAACGGAGCGTTTGCATATTATATTTAAACGGAGCAAGCTCTATAAAGTTTTCATTTATTGATAATTTATTTTTATCACGTCGAATAAGCGCCTTTACTTTAGCACCTATTACCACAGGGCGAAACGGTTTTGTGATATAATCATCTGCGCCAACATTTAAACCGTAAAGCACATCATAATCTTCGTCTTTACCACTAATTATGATAATCGGAGTTGTAATATTACGCTCTCTAATTTTTTTTACAACGTCAAAACCTTCCATATCGTCCATCATAACGTCCATTAAGATAACATCGTATGTATTGGTTTGTAAAAGTTGTAGAGCTTGATTTCCACTGTTGGCAATGCTCGATTGCAAGTCATTGCTGTCCATAACTTTTTCAAGCATTTTGCAAATAACCACGTCATCATCAACTATAAGGACTTTATCTGACAAAATATTCACCTCAATTTATAAAAAATATTTGTATTTATGAAAAATTGTAGTATAATAATAAATAGTACAATAATATAATAATACATTTTAGATAATATGTCTAGTATTTTGACGAAAAAAGGAGTATGAAATGCAACAAAGTCTTTCGAAATTAAATATATCCTCGTCGGAAAATAAAGTTTTTATGTTTTTTAGTGGGCTCACAGTTGCGTTAATTATCGGACTTTTATGTTCAGGGATTTTCGTTTGGAATACATATAAAGAAGATATTATTAACGAACAAAAAGAGCAAATGCAAATTGTATCAGATTCGATTTCACAAAACTTCGAGGCTATGATTAGCTCAAAAATAGATGAATTAGAACAACTTGCAAACCAAATCACCATTTTTAGTGAAGTCGAAAAATCTCAATTATCTCAATTTTTGACATTATATATTGAAGAAAACAGCCAATATATCGATAATATAACAATAAAAAACGCTGATGATAGCATATTTTGGCAAAAAACCTATATTCTTTTTGGAGAATTGAGTCACACCTATTATATAAATGACGTTACTATCGAAGAATACATAAACGATAATTACGAAGTATATTTTCTATTAATCAAAAAGTTAGAAGACGGTAGAAGTATCGAAATGACCCTCAGCCTTAATGCTTATTATCAAAGCTCTATCGCTGATATTACAATAGGTGACAGTGGGTACGTTATCCTTAAAAACTCCGATGGTATAATTTTAATGCACCCTACCGATATTCAAATTGGTGAACACGTTATTTATGGACGAGAAGAGCTTTACGAGGGCGTTGATTTGTCAAGTCTAGTGGAACTTGTACAACAGCAAACCGAAAACGAGTATGGCGTGTACGAATATTATTCATATTGGTGGCCAGAGGACGAGCTGACTACCGTTAGAAAAATCGCCTCGCACAACCACGTAAATTTAGGTGATGATTTTTTAATAGTATCAGCGATGCTTGATTATAATGATATTTATCAACCAGTTGTTGATGGATTTAAGAATACTACGCTAATTTTCACGGCTATTTTAATAATAATTCTACTTTTTGCAGGATATGTTGGATATTTACAACTGCAAAGCAGGAAAAACCTCGAAGAAATCGCATATTTGAAAGAACTTAACAGCATTTTAGAGCAGACTAAAAAAGTCGAGGAAAACATTACGCATCAACAAAGACTGCAGATTATGGGTACGCTTACGAGTGGTATCGCTCACGAATTTAACAATATGCTAACGCCGATAATCGGTTATGCAGAGCTTTTACAAATGGATTTTGACGAAAAAAGTGAGCATTATGATTTCGTAAGTGAAATTTTAAAATCGGCAGACCGAGCAAAGGATATAATAAAACAGATTTCAGCACTAGGTCGAAAAAGCACGGACAGTGCATTTAGTTATATAAAAGCACGAAAATTTATATCAAATACTTCAAAAATGATAAATTCTATGTGTCCTTCGAATATAAAAGTTGAAATTTCAAACGAAATTGACAGCTACTATGGTTTTTTAGGCAATGAAACACAAATAAATCAGGTTATACTAAATCTTTTTGTAAATGCAACTCACGCAATTAATGACGATGAAAACGGTAAAATTTCGCTTATTTGTCGCCAAATTTCACATGAGTTGGTGCAAAAAATGCACAAAGTTGGTACTTCGCAAGAGTGGAGCAAATATATTCAACTTCAAATCATAGATAATGGTATGGGTATGGACGACAAAACTTTAGAGCAGATTTTCAATCCATTTTTCACAACAAAACATAAAGGCAAAGGTACAGGACTTGGTTTGTCGCTAGTTGAACAAATTATCACGTCGCATAAGGGTTATATATTTGCGACTAGTCAAAAAGGTGTTGGCACTACTTTTTATGTATATCTACCGATAGCTGATTACGTTGAAAATGACGAAAATATTGTTGATTTTGACAACTCGGAGATATTATTTGTCGATAATAGCAACACAAACTATAAAAATTTAGAAAAAAATCTTAAAAAGCTGGAAATTACTCCGATTTTCGCAGACCACGTAGACAAAGCACGTGAGGTTTTAGCTAAAGGTGTTAATATTATGTTTATCGATAACAATTTATCCACACCTTTTGGTGTAAATAGAGGAATAAATTTTGCAATGTCTATACATAATCAATATCCAAATACCATAAAAATCATTATGATAGATAAGGTAAATATTGATGTTTTAGATGCACTTGACAAGGGTTTTATAAATAATTATATAGAAAAACCAATTATCGACACGAAAATTACGGATATCTTAGCAAAATTTGATTGATAGATATTTGTAGGGGCGAACAGTGTTCGCCCGTGCCACGTAATAAAATATCACACGCAAAAAAATCAACGCAACATTTGTAGGGGCGAACTGCGTTCGCCCGTGCCACGTAATAAAATATCACGCACAAAAAAACAACGCAACATTTGTAGGGGCGAACAGTGTTCGCCCGTGCCACGCAATAAAATATCACGCACAAAAAAACGCACGCAAAACAACGCACAAAAAATCAACGCACGCAAAACAACGCACGCAATACAACATTATATTAATATTTCATTAACTTTACGCTTAAATATGACGGACGAACACAGTTCGCCCCTACAAAAACGTATTATTTAAGATTAAAATTGACAAAACAATATCTATCTTAACAAACGTAAATACAAAACTTAATAAACATTAAGAAAAAACAATAATTCCTGTAAGGTTTATCCTTTAAAATTAAGTTAAATCAAAAACAAATAATTTTTAAGGGAACTTTAGGAGGAATTATCAATGAGCGAAATTATGTTAGCGGGTTTAGGTTTTTTAACCACAATCCTAATCATCGTAGTATTACTTAAAAACTGGACTATTCCATCACTAGCTTTCATTTGCGTATCAATGTTTGCGTCAGTGGTATTAGTAGGAACAGGAACGTTCACAATTGGTGAAATCGGCGACTTCGTAAAAGCTGGCGTAGCTGGTACATCAGCAACAGCGTGTTTATTCGTATTCTCAGTACTTTTCTTTGGCATTATGACAGACGCTGGTATGTTTGATAAAATTATCAGCAAGCTTATCAAAAAAGTTGGTAGCAATGTTGTCGGCGTTGCAGTTATGTCTTGCGTAATCTGTATGATTGGTCACTTAGACGGTGGTGGTGCATCAACTTTCTTAATCACAATCCCAGCAATGCTTCCAATCTACAAAAAATTACATATGCGTCCAACTACACTTCTTTTAATCTGCGTAACTGCAATGGGTGTTATGAATTTACTTCCTTGGGGTGGACCTACAATGCGTGCTGCATCGGTTTTAGGAATTGAAGCAAACGAACTTTGGATAGAGCTTATTCCAATGCAAATCTTCGGCGTATTCGTAGCTTTTGCAACAGCGATTATTTGGGGATTAATTGAGAAAAAACGTGGCGCAGGTCTTGATGGTAAATTAGCAAAAGAAAGCACAGAAGTTTTCGACGGTGATTTATCAGTAGAACTTGGCAATTCAGAACTTGCTCGTCCAAAACTATTCTTATTCAACGTAGTACTTACACTTTGCGTTATCGTTAGTTTAATTGTCCTTGATGTACCTTCATACCTTCCATTTATGGTTGGTTGTACAATCGGTCTTATGGCAAACTACAGAGATGTTAAACTTCAAAATAAAATCGTAAAAGCACATTCAGGCCCAGCACTTATGATGGCATCAACTCTTTTCACAGCCGGCGTATTCTTAGGAATTATGAGTGAAACAGGCATTATGGATCATATGGCAAATATTATCGCAACAGCTCTTCCTGCATCAGTTGGTCCATACTTACCAGTAATTATCGGTATAATTTCAGTACCACTTGCAATAGGATTTAGCACAGACTCATACTTCTACGGTTTACTTCCAGTACTTATCGTTGTTGGCGAATCTTTCGGTGTAAACCCAGTTCAACTTGGTATCGTAATGGTAGTAACTAAAAACTTAGCAACTTTCATCAGCCCAGTAGTTCCAGCAACTTTCCTAGGAATTGGTCTTGCAGGCATCGAAATCAAAGACCACATCAAAGCGTGTTTCTTCTGGATTTGGGGCGCAAGTATTCTTTGTTTAATCAGCGGAATAATTATGGGAGTTATTACAATTTAGTTTTCAAAAAATTTATAGCGTGTATACTCCCTCAGTCACTGCGGTGACAGCTCCCTCTAAGAGGGAGCCAAGGGGAAAAGCCTCCCTCTTAGAGGGAGGTGGCAAAATCGAAGATTTTGACGGAGGGAGCCTACGCAAAGTAAAAATTATATTTTTTAATTAAATACAAAAAAAGAAGGGGTTATTAAAATGGAATTTAAAAAACCAGCAGTATGCGGAACGTTAGAATCTAGCGATATCATGATAACGATTTTAGCGCAAGATGAGAAGGACATAACGGTAGAACTTTCAAGTTCGGTTGAAAAGCAATTCGGTGACGATATTCGACAACTGATAAAACAAACGGTAAGTGATTTAGGCGTTGACGGTGTTTTCGTTAAAGCTGTTGACAAAGGTGCACTAGATTGTACGATTAAAGCAAGAGTTAAAACAGCTATTTTTCGTGCTTGTGAAGTTAATACGTTTGGAGGTCAAATAAATGGATAAAAGACTTAGAAGAACAATGCTTTATGTTCCTGGAAACAACCCTGCGATGGTTCGCGATGCTGGTATTTATGGTAGTGACAGTATAATGTTCGACCTTGAAGATTCCGTTTCAATTAACGAAAAAGACAGCGCAAGAATGCTGGTTTTCGAAGCCCTTACCACAATAAATTACGGAAATAAAGAAACCGTTGTACGTATAAACGGACTAGACTCTGAGCTTGGTATTTTAGACCTTGAAGCTATGGTTCGTGCAAAACCAAACGTTATCAGACTTCCAAAAACCGAATCAGCACAAGATATTATCGACTGCGAACGTGAAATCGAACGCATAGAACGTGAAATCGGTCTTGAAGTTGGAACAATAAAAATGATGGCAGCAGTTGAAAGTGCTGAAGGTGTGCTGAATGCTCGTGAAATTGCAAAAGCAAGTAAACGTTTAATCGGCATCGCAATCGGTGCAGAAGACTATGTTACAGACCTTAAAACAAATCGTTCGGAAGATGGCATCGAGCTATTATTCGGCAGAAGTCAAATCTTACTTGCAGCAAGAGCGGCAGGAATCGCAGCAATCGACACGGTTTATTCAGATGTAAACAACGAAGAAGGTTTCGTTAAAGAAGTTTCACACATTAAACAACTTGGTTTTGACGGTAAATCGGTTATCAATCCTCGTCAAATTAAACCTGTACATAAAATTTACACACCAACAGAAAAAGAAATCCAAAAATCGCTTGATATTATGGAAGCTATCCGTGAGGCTCACGAAAAAGGTAGTGGTGTAATCTCGCTTAACGGAAAAATGATAGACAGACCAATAGTTTTACGTGCAGAACGCGTGCTTGAAATTGCCAAAGCATCTGGCGTTTTAAAGGAGGAAATTTATGAGTAATTTTGATATAACTAAAATTCCACATATTGACGAACTAGTAGCAATTGGTGGACAATTTAAAGAAGAAAATGCATTAAAAGACCCTAATGTAATGATTAGACGTTGTGCAGAATCTGAAAAAGTTTTGGAAAATATTGAGCAAGCTATTATAAAAACTGGACTAAAAGATGGTATGACAATCAGTTTCCATCACCATTTTAGAAACGGTGACTTTGTAATAAATATGGTTATGGACGTTATCGCGAAAATGGGCATAAAAGATTTAACACTTGCTGCAAGCTCGCTTATCGACATTCACAAACCACTTATCACGCACATCAAAAATGGCGTTGTAAAACGCATCGAAACTAGTGGTATCCGTGGTGATTTAGCGACCGAAATTTCTAATGGACTTATGGAATATCCTGTAGTTTTCAGAAGTCACGGTGGACGTGCTCACGCTATTGAAACTGGCGAACTTAAAATCGACGTAGCATTTTTAGGTGCTCCATCTTGCGACCCTTTCGGCAATGCAAACGGATATTCTCGTGAACACGACAACGGTGTAACTTGTGGTTCTATGGGCTATGCAAAATGCGATGCTCAATACGCTAAAAAAGTAGTTATTATTACCGACAATATCGTTCCTTTCCCAAATGCACCTTTTGGCATTCCTCAATGTGACGTAGATTACATCGTAGAAGTTGACTCAATCGGCGACCCAGAAGGCATTATGAGTGGTGCGACTAGATATACAAAAAATCCTAAAGAAATTATTATAGCTGAAAAAGCTTGCGACGTTATTGAAGCGAGTGGTAGATTAAATGACGGTTTTTCAATCCAAATGGGAACTGGTGGTGCATCGCTTGCAGTAACTCGTTTCTTAGAAGAAAAAATGGTTAAAAAAGGCATTACAGCTTCATTTGCACTAGGTGGAATTACAGGTTCTATGGTGGAACTTTTTGAAAAAGGACTAGTAAAACGTCTGCTTGACGTTCAAAGTTTTGACCTTAAAGCAGCACAATCACTTAAAACAAATCGTTTCCATCAACAAATTTCAGCGTCATATTATGCAAGTCCTGGTAATGAAGGTACTGCTGTAAATCAACTTGACGTAGTAATTTTATCAGCACTAGAAGTCGATACCGATTTTAACGTAAACGTGCTTACTGGTTCAGATGGCGTGGTTCGTGGAGCTATAGGTGGTCACTGTGACACAGCCTCTGGCGCTAGCGTATCAATCATCGTTTGTCCTCTATGTCGTGGTAGAATTCCTTGCGTAGTAGACAAAGTAAACACTATTGTTACACCTGGTAAAACTGTAGATGTAATCGTTACAGAACAAGGCATTGCAGTAAATCCAAGACGTCCTGGTTTGCGTCAAAAATTAATAAATGCTGGTATCGAAGTTATAACGGTTGAAGAATTAAAAGACCGTGCTTACAGCATAACAGGAACGCCAAAACCTATCGAATATACAGATAAAATCGTTGGTGTGGTAACATATCGTGATGGTTCAATCATCGATGTTGTACATCAAGTGAAAAACTAAAATACCAAATTGTAGGGGCGACCTGAGGTCGTCCGTAACACCAAAACGCTGATTATAAATGGACGTTCACAGGTTGTCCCTACATAAAATAACTTACCTTTCTCTTAAAAATATAGAAATACCTACCCTTCTTAATGTACTTAAATGTACGCAAAACGAACTTAGATTTAACTATCTAGGTTCATTTTGCATTTTCAAATATGCGATTAAATTATATAAAATTTCTCAAACAGGAGGTGTGTTATGAGTTATTCAACACAAGAATACGGAAAATTATCTGGCAGAAGGCTTAATAAATTAAAAGATTTCTTACAAAAATGTGATTTATCATACGATGAAGGCATTGAACAGACCATTATTATGGAAAATGATATGGAAATTATCGCTACTGGTTCTATGCAAGGCAATGTTATAAAATGCGTTGCTGTACACGATAATTATCGTGGTGAAGGTCTTTTGTCTGAAATAATGACTAAACTTCACTACAAAATGATTGAGCAAGGCACATCGCACTATTTTATTTTCACAAAACCGAAAAATCATCAAATGTTTTCTGATATGGGTTTTTACAAAATAACGCAAACTGACGATGTTTTATTTATGGAAAATCAAAAAGACGGCATTTCTAACTATATAGATACGCTAAAACTAGAAAGTTTAGAGGCAAAAGGTGGAAAAATTGGCGCAATAGTTGCAAATTGTAATCCTTTTACAAATGGACATCGTTATTTGATAGAAACGGCTAGTAAAGCGTGTGATTCGTTGCATTTATTTATTTTATCTAGTGAAAATGGTATGTTTTCGGCAAGTGAACGCTTTGAAATGGTGAAAAAAGGAGTTTCAGACCTTGAAAATGTATATTTACATAAAACTACGGAATATTTAATCTCTCCAATAACTTTCCCAACGTATTTTATTAAGGACAAAGCAAAAGCTAGTGATATAAATTGTAAGCTTGATTTGAAAATTTTCTATTCATACATCGTGAAAAATCTTGGGATTGACGTACGATTTGTAGGGCAAGAGCCATTTTGTGAGGTAACTCGAGCTTATAACCAAACAATGAGTACTTTTTTTGAGGAAAAAGGCTTGGAATTTGTAGAAATTGAGCGAAAAGCGATAGAAGATAGACCGATTAGCGCTACATATATCCGTCAAATGATAAGCGAAGGTAATTTCGAGGCTATTTGCGATTTTGCACCACAGACTACGATTGAATTTATAAAGCAAAAATACAAAGCGTAAATTAAATGAGGAGAAGTTATGATGAACAATCAACAACTTGGACAGCCTATAACTCTTGAGCAAATGCTTGATGCAAGAGAATTTAGAATGCATATGCAAGAAAGTTTAATTGAAAAATTTGAAAAACCATTAATTTCTTTTACTTTAAATATAGTAGGTCCTGTAAAAGTATTTGATTTGAGTAAAAAAGCTTACGCAGAAGGAATTTTCATAATAAAAAACTATTGCAAAGCTAGTGGACTTAATATTGTAAATTTTACAGAGATATTAGAAAATACTGGTTACGAAGCGTTTTTTAGCATAGATGCAGACCCTATTAAAATAAAAAAAACTATATCTCAAATAGAAACAAACTGTAAGTTAGGACGATTATTTGATATAGATGTTATAAATATTGATGGGCAAAAAATCTCACGAACTGACATTGGTATGAGTGGACGAAAATGTCTTTTATGCGAAAATGATACGTTTGTTTGTAGTCGCTCTAGAGCACATAGCGTTGATGACATACTGTCAGCTACTGTTGATATAATGGAAGAGTATTTTAAGCAAAAGTACGCTGATAAAATAGCAGAAATAGCCACTCGAGCATTGTTGTATGAAGTACAAACCACGCCAAAACCGGGTTTGGTGGATAAAAATAATACAGGTTCTCATTCGGATATGAACATATTTACGTTCGAAAAAAGTGCTATAGCTTTAACTCCGTATTTCAAGGAGTTCGTGCTTGAAGGAACGAGAAATAGTTGCTTGCAAGAGTTATTTTTGAAAATACGTCAAATTGGGATTTCAGCAGAAATTTCAATGCTAAATGCCACAAATGGAGTGAATACGCACAAAGGAATTATTTTTTCGCTAGGAATAGTTTGTGCGGCGCTTGGGTTTATGCAAAAAGAATCTTATAGCGATAAATTACTGAGTGAAACTTGTGCTACGATGACGAAAGAATTAGAGCAAGATTTCTGCAATATTACAAAAGAAAATGCAAAATCTCACGGAGAAAAAGTTTTTGCGAATTATAATATACGTGGAATACGAGGCGAGGCTGCGACTGGATTTTCTAGCGTTTTTGAAATGTCATTGCCATTTTTGAAGCAATGCATCGGACAAAATCAAAGTATAAACGACGCTTGTGCTTTAACGTTATTGAAAATAATTGCAAATATCGACGATACAAATATTATTACACGTTCAAATTACGAAACTTTGAAAGAACAACAGCTAAAAATCACAAAATTTCTTGAAAAACCAGTAGATTTTATGGATTTTGCTCAGGAATTAGATGAAGAATTCATAAAACTTAATATAAGCGCAGGAGGTAGTGCAGATTTATTAGCTTTGACATTATTTTTGTATTTTTTTGCAAAAGAAGTTTAGAATATTTCGTTTAAAATTGTTTAAATACATAAAATTAGCATAGTTGCAAATGCTTTTTGAAAAAAATGTAAATAAAGTATAAATTCAATTGCAAAATGTAGCGATGTTTGGTATAATAATTTAGATAAAAGAAAATAATTTTATATATAAAAAACAAGGAGAACTTATGAAAATCTCTATTTTAGGACTTGGATATATTGGACTTCCAACTGCTATAACACTTGCTGATGCTGGGTTTACAGTGTCTGGTTTTGATGTTACGCAAAAGGTTGTAGACACGCTTAATGGTGGAAAAATTCACATTGTAGAACCAGGTTTGCAAGAAGCTTTCGACCGTGCTTTTCACGGTGGAAAACTTAGTTTCACAACCAAACTTGAATTATCTGATGTTTATTACATCGCAGTTCCAACGCCATTTTATTCAGATGAAGAAGGCAATCACAAAGCAGATTTATCTTATGTAAAATCAGCTGGTGAAATGATTGCGAAAGTGATGCAAGAAGGAAATTTGGTAATTTTGGAATCAACCGTGCCACCTCACACAACTAAAATGTTAGCTGACGTATTAGAAAAAGGTTCTGGTATGAGCGAGGATAAATTCTTGGTTGCACACTGTCCAGAACGCGTAATTCCTGGTAATATGCTTTACGAATTGAAAAATAACGATAGAATTATCGGTGGACGCTCGGACAAAGCTAATGAAGTTGCAAAATCTATCTATGACACAGTGCTTGATAGTGGTAAATGTTTGGTTACAGACGATTTAACTGCTGAAATGTGTAAACTTACAGAAAATACTTTCCGTGATGTTAATATTGCTTATGCAAACGAGCTTTCAATTATTTGTGATAAAATGGGCGTTGATGTTTTTGAACTTATTAAACTTGCAAACTGCCACCCACGTGTTAATATTTTAACTCCTGGTGTTGGCGTTGGTGGACACTGCATTGCTGTAGACCCTTGGTTTATCTATGAGCAATTCCCAACAGAGGCGAAGGTTATCCTTGCATCAAGAGAAAGAAACGAGGCAAAACCTAGATTTGTTGCAGAAAAAATAGCTAGCAGTATTAAAGAAGGTCAAACTGTAGCAGTTTTAGGATTGTCATATAAACCTGATGTTGACGATTTGCGTGAAAGTCCATCAATCGAACTTTGTCATATATTAAAGGATAAAGGTATTAATTTTGTAGCGTGTGAACCATTTGTAGACCACGATGTTGATTTTATTACAAATTTATCGTTTGAGGAATGTATGGAAAAAGCAGATTTTTATGTTGTAACATTAGGACATAGTTTATTTAAACAAAACGTTGATAAAATCAAAGCAAAACCATATTATGATTGTGTTGGTATAATATAATCACGAAAAAAATAATATTTATAGCGTAGTAGAATTTATTTTCTGCTACGTTTTTTTGTTGCGTGAAAAATCAACGCACCCTTGTAGGGTACGGCGTCCTCGACGTACCGTTACGCACAATAAATATAACCATATGAAAATTTACACCTGTAGGGGCGAACAGTGTTCGCCCGTGCCACGTATTGGAATTTTCAAATGCCAAAATATCACAACATATGTAGGGACTGGTTTCCATGCCCGTCCGTTTGCCGAACAATAAATTCGTACCAATTATTTTTGAAATCGAGTGTATTGGTATGACGGGCGACCACAGGTCGCCCCTACAGGAAAATAAATTCGC